>JAIROU010000283.1 GCA_031257375.1 Bifidobacteriaceae bacterium | reverse complement strand
CGACCAGGGGGTGGAGGTGTTGCCGTCGACGGCCTTCTCCTTGTAATTCGTCGGGTGGGAGGAGCTGGCGTGGACCGGCTTGCCGAGCGCCAAGTTCCCGGCCGCGGCCTGGGCGGCCTCGGCCGGCGCGGGCGCCGGCGGCCCCCACAAGCCCAGGCCTCCGGCCAGCGCCCCGACGGCCGCCAGCGCGCAACCGCGGCGAAGCCTCGTCATGTTCATGGGGTGACCTCCTTGTCACAGGTGAGCCGCCACCGGGTGCCACTGACGCCCAGCGAGGTTCAAACGTTGGAACTGCCTTTCGTGCTAGTCTAGGGACTGTTCAGCCATTTTGGCAAGCACCCCGCACCGACGCGGTGGCCTGGCCAGATTGGAGTTCAAACGTTTCGGCTCCAATCCACTGTTTCATTTTGAGGAGGACGATGCAATGGATATCGAGGGCGAAGGCAGGAAGCTGGCCGAAGTCGCCGAGTTGACCGCCCAAGGCAAACCCGCAGTGGCCCAACTGGTGAAGGACCTCCTGGACGGCGGCGCCGCCCCGGAGAAGGTGTTGAACGCCTTGGTGGAGGGAATGGCGGTGATCGGGGACAAATTCGCGTCGGGGAAGGCGTTCGTGCCGAACATGCTGCTGGCCGCCAGGGCCATGAGCGGAGGCATGACGCATCTGAAGCCATTCTTCTCGTCGGGGGTGGTCAAGCGCAGAGGCACTTTCGTGGTGGGCACGGTCTTCGGCGACCTGCACGACATCGGCAAGAACCTGGTCGCGATGACGGTGGAGGGATCCGGCTGGGAGGTGATCGACTTGGGCGTGGACGTCAAGCCCGAAGCGTTCGTCCAGGCCGTCGCCGAGCACCCCGGCGCCGTCGTGGGTCTGTCGGCGTTGCTGACCACCACGATGGTGAACATGGAGGCGGTCATCCAAGCGGTGCGTGAGAAGCATCCGGACGCGAAGGTCATCGTAGGCGGAGCGCCGATCTCCCAGGCTTTCGCCGACTCCATCGGCGCGTCCGGGTACTCGGCGAACCCGTCCGGCGCGGTGGCGCTCCTCACCGAGCTCACGGCGTAGGGCCGCGAGATGAGCGCGCAGAATGGCGAGACCGCCATCCCATCGCAGCCGCCCGCCGGCTCGGCTTCGAATCGGTGGGTCTCCTGGACGCGGCGACCCTGGCCCCCAAACCCGAGGTCTACGAGATGTGCGCCGCCAACCGTTGCGGCCAATTCGGTAAGAACTGGATGTGCCCCCCAGCCCTCGGCGTCCCGCCCATCCCCGACGCCGGCCGAACCCCGCCTCCGGGTCCAGCTGTCCGGCGTCGTAGTTTTTGGCGGTTTTGGCGGCGTTGGTTTTGGCGGTGGTGTGGTGGCGCGGCGGCTGGGGCTTGCGTCATGATTGTGGCGATCTGATTCAGGCGGACTCCCGGCGCCCCGGATTCGACTTGGGGCGCTGGGAGTCCTCGCGCGTTGGAAGGACGCGCTGTTGCTCACGGTATGCGCTAATGGGGTGGTTGTCGAGGCCCGTCTCGCGGCGGGGGGTTATTTGTGCCCGGATTCGGGTTGCGGGGGGGTGTTGGGGCCTTGGGGTTGGGCTCGGCGCAGGGTGGTGGAGGACGGGTTGGGGGGGCGCGGGGAGCGGCGGGTCGGGTTCGCGCCGAGGCGGGCGCGTTGCCGGTCGTGCGGGGTGACGCATGTGTTGTTGCCGGTGTTGTTCTTCTCCCGGCGGGCTGATTCGGCGCGGGTGGTGGGCCGGGCGGTGGAGTTGGTGGCGGGCGGGTTGGGGCGTCGGGTGGTCGCGGGTTTGCTTGGGCGCCCGTTGGGCACGGTGCGGGGTTGGTTGAGGTCCGCGGGGGTGGCGGCGCGGGCGGGGCCGGAGGTGTTCGGGGCGATGGCCGCCGAGGTCGCGCCGGACGCGGCCCGGGTGGCGCCGGGGCCGGCCGGGAGCCTGGTCGGGGGGTTGGTGGCGTCGTTGTCGGCGTTGGCGGCCGCGGTCGGCGCCCGGTGGGGCGTGGCGGCGCCGGGGTGGGAGGCGGTCGGCGCGGCGGCGTGCCGGTGCCGGTTGTTGCAGGCGTCTTGGTGGGCGTCGAAAGCGCAACACGAGCTCGCCCTTCCGCCGCCGTGGTGGGCCGGTCCAGGGTTGGTGTGAGGCCCGGGAGTCGGGCCTGGCGCCCCCGGCGCGGCCCGCGCAAGGCCCCCGGGGCGTCTTACCGGTCCTGGAAAGGGAGGCTGACGGCATGGGTGTGGCGGAGACGAGGTCCGAGCGGGCGGACAGGGTGGCGATGTGGCGTTGGGGGGTGATCCGCGACGCGATAGACCCCGAGCTGACCGCGAAGCAGCGCGGCCAGGTGGTGCGCGCTTTGGCCGCGCAGGCCCGCCCGGGGCCGGCCGGCGGGGTGGTGACGGTGTCCAGGGAGACGATCGACAGGTGGTTGCGCGCCTGGCGGGCGGGCGGTTTGATGGCGTTGCGCCCGTCGGGGCGCCAGTCCAGCCCGAGGACCCCGTCCGAGGTGTTGGACATGGCGGCGGCGTTGAAGAAGGAGCGGCCCGAGAGGACCGCGGCGCAGGTCCGCCGGATCATGGCGAGGGTGGCGGGGGACGCGCCGAGCGAGTCGACGATCCTTCGGCATTGGCGGCGCCTGGGGTTGAACACCGCCCCGCCGCCACAGGTCTGTGGCCGGTTCCAGGCCAATTTCAACAACGAGTTGTGGGTTGGCGACGCGCTGCACGGCCCGAAGATCGCGGGCCGGAAGGTTTACCTGTTCTCGTTCGTGGACGACCATTCGAGGTATGTGGTCGGCGCCAGGTGGGCGTATTCGGAGGACCACGCCCGCCTGGCGATCGCGTTCCGGGCGGCGTTGGCGGCCAACGGGCTGCCCGGCGCGGTCTACCTCGACAACGGCTCCGCGATGGTGGACAAGGCGTTGGAGCGGGCGTGCGCGAGGTTGGGGATCCGCCTGGTCCACTCCGCGCCGGGCCGCCCCCAGGGCAGGGGCAAGATCGAGCGGCATTTGTGCGCCACGAGGCGCATGGCGATATCCCCCGTTCAGCGGGGGCCTACTCGGAAGGAGGTAGGCGGGTCTGATGGCTTACCTGATGGCTGAAAAGCCGAGGGGACCGTAGCATGCCAGG
>JAIROU010000281.1 GCA_031257375.1 Bifidobacteriaceae bacterium | reverse complement strand
CGACGCTCTTCCGATCTGACCATCAAGCTGGCCCTGACCGGCATGACCTGCGCCGCCTGCGCCAACCGCATCGACAAGAAGCTGAACAAGCTCGACGGCGTCCAGGCCAGCGTCAACCTGGCCCTGGAGACCGCCGCCGTCACCGTCACCGGCGGCGTCACGGCCGCCGATCTGATCGCGGCGGTCGAAGCGGCCGGCTACGGCGCCGTCCAACTCGACCAGCCCGCCAGCCCGGTCACGCTCGCGACAGCCCAGCACAACGCCGCCGATGCCGCGCCCGCCCAGCCAAGCGCCGCCGCCGCCATCCGCCAACGCCTGATCATCAGCGCCGTCCTGACCACCCCGGTGCTGGTCCTGGCCATGATCCCGCCGCTGCAGTTCGACCACTGGCAGTGGCTGAGCCTGACCCTGGCCGCGCCGGTGGCGGTGTGGGGGGCGCTGCCTTTCCACCGGGCGGCCTGGATCAACCTCCGCCACGGCGCCGCGACCATGGACACCTTGATATCGCTGGGCGTCTCCGCCGCCTTCTTGTGGTCGATCTGGGCGCTGTTCTGGGGCGGGGCCGGCATGGAGGGCATGAAGATGGAGTTCTCCTGGACCGGCGGCGGCCAGGCCGAAATCTACCTCGAGGTGGCCGCCGCGCTGACGGTCTTCATCCTGGCCGGGCGCTATTTCGAGGCCCGCGCCAAGCGCCAGTCGGGGGCGGCCTTGCGGGCCTTGCTTGACCTCGGCGCCAAGCAAGTGACCGTTTTGCCGGACGGCCCCGGCGGCCCGGAGCGGTTGACCCCGGCCGACCAGATCAGAGTCGGTGACATCTTCCTGGTCCGGCCGGGCCAGAAGATCGCCACCGATGGACTGGTGCTCGAAGGGGCCAGCGCCGTCGACGCCTCGCTGCTGACCGGCGAGTCCGTGCCGGTCGAGATCGGCCCGGGCGACGCCGTGACCGGCGCGACGGTCGCCGTCGAGGGCCGGCTGGTGGTCCAGGCGACCCGGGTGGGCGCCGACACGGCCCTGGCCCAGATCGCCAAATTGGTTTCCGACGCCCAAAGCGGCAAGGCCGCCGTCCAGCGCCTGGCCGACCGGGTGGCCGGGATCTTTGTGCCAGTGGTGGTGGCGTTGGCGCTGATCACATTGATCGCCTGGCTGATTGCGACGGGCGATCCGACCCGCGCCTTCACGGCCGCGGTCGCGGTCACCATCATCGCCTGCCCCTGCGCCCTGGGCCTGGCCACGCCGACCGCCCTGCTGGTCGGGACCGGCCGGGGCGCCCAGCTCGGCATTCTCATCAAGGGGCCGGAAGTGCTCGAATCGGTCCGCCGGATCGACACCGTGGTCCTGGACAAGACCGGCACCATCACCACCGGGCGGATGTCCGTGACCAGCGCCACCTTGGCCCTGGGCCAGGACCCGGCCGAGTTCTGGCGGCTGACCGGGACGCTCGAGTCGGCCTCGGAGCACCCCTTGGCCGCCGCCGTCGCCCGCCACGCCGCCGATGCCGCAGGCGCCGCCCGCCACGCCGCCGACACCGCCAGCCCCGCCAGCCCCGCCGCCCCGTTCCCAGCCGTCCAAGACTTCGCCGCCGTGCCCGGCCGGGGGGTCCGGGGCCTGGTCGAGGGCCGCGCCGTCCTGGCGGGCAAACCCGACTGGGCCAAAGACGAAGGCCTGGCTTTGAGCGAAGCGCTGGCCGACGGCATCGGGCAAGCCGAGGGACTGGGCCAAACCGTCATCGCGGCTGGTTGGGAGGGCCAAGTGCGCGGGATCGTGGCTGTGGCCGACGCGCCCAAGCCGACCTCCGCCCAAGCGGTCGCCGAACTGAAGCGGCTGGGGCTGACGCCGGTGCTGCTGACCGGCGACAACCAGCGGGCGGCGGCGGCGATCGCCCAGGCGGTCGGGATCGAGCGCGTCGTCGCCGGGGTGGCGCCGGGTGAGAAAGTGGCCGTGATCGAGGAACTGCGGGCGGTCGGGGCCAGGGTGGCGATGGTCGGCGACGGCATCAACGACTCGGCGGCGCTGGCCACCGCCGATCTCGGCCTGGCCATGGGCACCGGCGCGGACGCGGCCATCGAGGCCGGCGACCTGACCTTGGTGCGCGGCGACCTGCGGACGGTGCCGGACGCGATCCGGCTCTCGGCGGCCACGCTGCGCACCATCAAGACGAACCTGTTCTGGGCCTTCGCCTACAACACCGCCGCCCTCCCGCTGGCCGCGTTCGGACTGCTCAATCCCCTGATCGCGGGCGCGGCCATGGCGCTGAGCTCGATCTTCGTGGTCTCCAACTCGCTCCGCCTGCGCCGCTTCAAGGCCTGGTCGCAATAAACGACTCTGACATGCGGGAAGGCGGCACCTCGAACCGCATACCGCATGCGGCGCCCCATGCCGAGGAGTGGGGCGGTGGCGTCAGCGGTCCGGCGGGCGAACCTGGCTGGCCGGAACCGGCGCCGCGCCTGGCAACTGGGCGGCGAGCTTGCGGTCGAAAGTGTAGACCGGCTCCCGGCCGCGCCGCCGGGCGTCGAGGACCAGGTAGATGTCAGCCGCAGACAGCTTCGGGAGTGCCAGGTAGACGTCGGACAATTCGCCCCACAATTCGCGGTCGACCGCAAAGGCGTCCTGAGCCAGGACAGTCTGGATGGCCTCGGCCACGAACTGCCGCGGCAGCCGGTTGACCTTCTCAAGAACGAAGACAACCTCCAGCAGGGCGACATCCGGCACCGCCCACTCCCGCCCTCGGGCGATCAGCGCTTCGACATCGGCGGCCTGTTCGGGCACATCTCCCGTCAGCCACCGCAGTAGGCAGTTGGTGTCGAGCGTCGCCACCCATCACTCCGATTCGCTCCGGCTGCGCGCCTGGGCGTGCCAACCGGCGGGGCTGGTGGGGGCCTGGCCCAAAGTGCCCGCCTGCGCCATCTGCTCCTGCAGGTGGCGCCGGAGAGTGGTCACGGTCTTGGCCGGGCTGACCACTATCGTGCCGCCCTCCTGGCGGACGGCCACCCTTTGCCCGGGTTCAATCTCCAGCGCCGTCCGCATGCCGCTGGGCAAAGTGATCTGGCCCTTCGCTGTGACTGTGGAATAACTGACCGGCACGGTTAAACCATACCAAGTCAGTAGAACAGGTGGTATGGGGTACGACCGCGGCGCGCCGCCCGGCGCCCGCTTCAAGGGTCCTGTCCGCGCTCAACGGGTCAGCGGATAGGTTCACCGGTTGTAATCCGCGCATGGGTCGGCGTACCGTGTCTTAACGGGTTATAACCGGCCAAGTTGGCGATGGATGGGGGCAAGCCGTGCTGATACCAAGGCAGTCTTACGTCGAACGCATCGCGCCCTTCATCGGTAAGCCTTTCATCAAGGTCATCACGGGCATCAGGCGATCCGGCAAGTCGAGCCTGCTGACCTTGATGGGGGAGGAGCTTCAGGAGCGCGGGGCCGCCCCCGAACGAGTCTTGTGCCTCAATTTCGAGGACCTGGCGCTGGCCGATCTGACAACGGCCAAGGCTTTGCATCAGAGGGTCGAGGCCTGGTTGCCGGAAAGTGGCTTGGCCCACCTGCTCCTAGACGAGGTCCAAGAAGTGGCCGAATGGGAGAAGGCGGTCAATTCCTTGCACGCGCGCGGAGTCGACATCTATCTGACAGGGTCCAACTCCCGCCTGCTGTCCTCCGAGCTTGCCACCCACATCGCGGGACGCTATGTCGCCACCGATGTGTGGCCGCTCTCGTTCGGGGAATTCGGAGACTTCAGGCGGCAGGTCTCCGATTGGGCGGCCCTCAGCCCGGCCCAACAGTTCGACGAATACTTGCGGCGCGGCGGCTTCCCGGGTCCGGCGGCACTGGACCTAACCGCCACCCAAACCGCCACAGCGGTGCGCGACATCTACGCATCGGCGCTGCTGCGGGACACGATCGAACGGCACCGCATCAGGCGCCCCGACCTCCTCCGGCGGATCGCGGCCTTCGCGCTGGACAACATCGGCAACCCGTTCTCCGCCAGCGCGGTAACGCGCTTCTTGAAATCTGAACAGCGCGCAGCTGACCCGGAAACAATTCACACCTACCTGACGGCCCTGCAAGAGTCCTTCCTCTTAGCCCGGGTTCAGCCCCTTGACCTGCGCGGCAAAGCCATCCTGCGAACGGGCGAGAAATACTACGCGGCGGATCATTCGCTGCCCAACACCCTCCTGGGCGCCTCTCCGACCCGCTTGCCTGGCCTGCTCGAAAACATCGTCTGGGCGGAACTGCGCCGCCGCGGCTACGACGTGCACGTCGGCCGGTCCGGCGACAAGGAGATCGATTTCGTGGCCGACCGCCAAGGCAGTCGGCTCTACGTCCAGGTGGCCTACCTGGTCAGCCGGTCGCCTCAGACTTGGGAGCGCGAGGCCGCGCCACTCCTGGCGTTGCCGGACAACCATCCCAAGTACGTCGTCAGCCTCGACCCCCACGCCGGTTCGAGCGACCGCGGCATAATCCACGCCAGCCTGCCGGAATGGCTTCTCAGCGACGATTTCTAGCGGGCTGTGCGCGATCCACCGCGAGGGCCTGGCCAGCGGCGGGGCCAGGCTGTAACAGCTTGGCAATCCGGCCGGTCCATAGTTGGGTCATCCCCGTTGCCGCAAGTCCCAGCCAAGGAAAGACACGCATGACCCAGCCCCGCGCCGCAGCCGTGGCGCCCCCAGATTCCGAAGCCCCCGCCGATGCCGCCGCTCCCCCCGACCGGCCAGCCGACGGCGCCAGGCTCGACGCCGAGATCGTGGCCGCCGATCATCGGCTGGTCTTCCATTCTTGGTCGGCCCAGGCGCACCTGCCCGAACTGGTGGTGGCGGGCGGGCGGGGATCGACGCTCTGGAACCACGCCGGGCAGACCTGGATCGATTTTTCCAGCCAGCTGGTCAACGCCAACATCGGCTACCAGCACCCGCGCGTCGTGGAGGCGATCAAGGCCCAGGCCGAGACCCTCGCCACCATTTCGCCGGCAACGGCTAACCAGGCCCGCGCCGAGGCGGCCGCGGCCATCTTGCGGCACACCCCGCCCGGGCTGACCAAGATCTTCTTCACCAACGCCGGTGCCGACGCGGTCGAGAACGCCATCCGCCTGGCCCGCCTGCACACCGGCCGCGACAAGGTCATCTCCTTCTACCGCTCGTACCACGGCAACACCGGCGCGGCCATCAACGCCACCGGCGATTGGCGGCGGGTGGCGAACGAGTTCGCCTGCGGCCACCGGCACGTCTTCGGCCCGTACCTGTACCGCTCGGAGTACTGGGCGACCAGCCCCGAACAAGAATCCGAGCGGGCGCTGCGGTTCTTGGAGCGGACCATCCAAGCCGAAGGCCCGGCCACCGTCGCCGCCATCTTGATCGAGACCATCCCCGGCACGGCCGGCGTGCTGGTGCCCCCGCCCGGCTATCTGGCAGGCGTCCGCCAGATCGCGGACCGTTACGGCCTAGTCCTGATCCTGGACGAGGTCATGGCCGGGTTCGGCCGCACCGGCGCCTGGTTCGCCCTCGACCACTGGGGCGTCAAGCCGGACCTGATGACCTTCGCCAAGGGCGTCAACTCCGGCTACGTGCCCGCCGGCGGGGTCGCCATCAGCCAGGACATCGCCGCCGGTTTCGACGAGCGGGTCTTCCCCGGCGGCCTGACCTATTCCGGCCACCCCCTCGCCATGGCCGCCATCGCCGCCACCATCGCCGCCATGGAGGACGAGGCGGTGGTCGAGAACGCCGCCCGCGTCGGGGCGGAGGTCCTGGGTCCGGGCCTGGCCCAGATCGCGGCCGAGGCCCGGTTCGGCGGCGAGGCGCGCGGCATCGGCGTCTTTTGGGCGCTGGAACTGGTGGCCGACAAAGACACCCGCCAGCCCCTCGGCGCCCCGGCCATGGCCGAGGTCAAACGCCTCTGCCTGGAGCGCGGCCTGATGCCGTTCACGGCCGAGAACCGCGTCCACGTCGCCCCGCCCTGCGTCATCACGCCCGCCGAGGCCCGCGCCGGCCTGGACATCTTGGCGGGCGTGCTCGACCAGGTCGCCGCCTGACCGCCCGCCATGCCCGCCGTCACCCAGCCCAGCCGGCCCAGCCGGCCCGGCCAACCCCGAAAGAACAGTGAGGTCCCCCAGTGCCGCGCCTAGTTTTCGATGCCGACGTGCCCGCCGCCAAGGTCGAGCGGACGCTCGGCCGGGCCGTTTTCCGGCCCTATTGGTTGGACGATGCCGCCCGCTCGGCCCCCGATTTCGGCCCCGGTTTGACCCGCCCGGCCAGGTACGACCTGGTGGTGGTGGGCGGCGGTTACACCGGCCTGTGGAGCGCCTTGGAGGCCAAGCGGCGCGACCCCGGCCTGCGGGTGGCGCTGCTGGAGGCGCAGACGATCGGCTGGGCGGCGTCGGGGCGGAACGGCGGTTTCGTGGAGGCCAGCCTGACCCACGGCCAGGACAACGGCCGCGCCCGCTGGCCGGACGAGTACGACCAGCTGGAACGCCTCGGTCTGGCCAATCTGGACCAGATCGAGCAGGCCGTGGCCGAACTCGGCATCGACTGCGACTTCGAGCGCACCGGCGCGCTGAACGTGGCGACCGAGACGTATCAGGCCGAGGAAATCCTGACGCTCCGAGCGGCATCGGGCAACTTGGGCGGCCCGGGCAGCGCCGCCGATGAGGCTGTGGCCTACCTGGACGAAGCCGAAATCCGAGCCCAGATCAACTCCCCCACCTACCTGGCGGCGACCTGGGACAAACGCGGCAACGCCCTGGTCCACCCCGCCAAACTGGCCTTCGGCCTGGCGCGGGCCTGCGCCGAGGCGGGGGTCGACATCTTCGAGCACACGGCCGTGCGCTCCCTGGCCGGCGGGCGCGGGCTCGACCCGACCCTGCGGCTGGCCACCGACCGCGCCGCCGTCCTGGCCGAACAGGTCGTCTTGGCGACCAACGTCTTCCCGTCGCTGCTGGCCCGCTACCGCTGGCACACCGTGCCGGTCTACGACTACGCCCTGATGACCGAGCCGCTGACGGACGGCCAGCTGGCCGAACTGGGCTGGCGCGGGCGCCAGGGCGTGTCCGACTTGTCCTCCCTGTTCCATTACTACCGGCTCAGCCGCGACGGCCGCATTTTGTGGGGCGGCTACGACGCCGTCTACCACCCCGGCCGCCGGGTCCGCCCGCGCCAGGAGATCCGGCCCCAGACCTGGGCCAAACTGGCCCGGCATTTCCTGATCAGCTTCCCTTACCTGGAGGACGTCAAGTTCACCCACCGCTGGTCCGGCGCGATCGACACATCGACCCGCTTCAACGCCTTCTTCGGCCGGGCCTACTCCGGCCGGGTGGCCTACGCCGCCGGGTTCACCGGCCTGGGGGTGGGCGCCTCGCGCTTCGCCGCCAAGGTCATGTTGGACCGGCTGGGCGGGATCGACTCGGAGGCCACCCGGCTGCGCATGGTCCGCGAGCTGCCGCTGCCCTTCCCGCCGGAGCCGTTCGCCACCATCGGCATCCAGGCCACCCGCTGGGCGATCGATCGGGCCGACCACAACCAGGGCCGGCGCGGGCTGTGGTTGCGCGGGCTCGACGCCGTTGGACTGGGCTTTGACTCGTAGGCGGCGGCCGATGCCGTCTATGCCGCCAGTTCCGCCGGCGCCGCCGGGTCGGCCGGGCCAGCCGGGCGCCGGCCGCGCCTTGGTCTTGGAGCATGATCGCGACGTCTCGCCCGGCCTGGTCGGCGCGGCGTTGGCCGAGGCCGGGCTGGCCGTCGAGCGGCGCAATGTGGTCCGCCAGGCCCGGCCCGAGTTGCCGCCCGCCGCCAGCCTGGCGGCGCTGGTGGTGATGGGCGGGTTCATGAACACCGACCAGACGGCCCAGTTTCCCGGCCTGACGGCCGAGAAGGCGCTGATCCGGGCCGCCGTCCAGGCCCAGGTGCCGACACTCGGCATCTGCCTGGGCCACCAACTGCTGGCCGAGGCCCTGGGCGGCCGGGTGGTCCACGCCGAGGGCTTCGAGATCGGCTTCGCCAGCCTCGAGTTGACCGGCCCGGGCCGGGTCGACCCGGTGCTGGGACACTTCGCCTCCACCCCGGTCCTGGAATGGCACGGCGACAACGCCCTCGCCCCGCCCGGCGCGGCCGTCCTGGCCGGCAATGGCTTCTCCCGGTGCCAGGCCTTCCGCCTGGGCAGCGCCCTGGGCGTGCAGTTCCACATCGAGGTCGGCCCGGACGAACTGGGGGCCTGGTGGCAATCCGGCCAAATCCGATCCGACTGGCACCGCCACCACCCCGGCGAAGACCTGTTCAAGGCGGCCCAGGCCGCCTTCCCGGTCCTGGCCCCCCACGCCCGCCAAGCCCTGGCGGCCTGGGCGCAAGCCGTCCCCGCCGCCGGACGTGGTAGACAAGAGGGATGACTGACACCCCACCCGGCGCGGACGCGCCCGCCACCCCGTTCCACGACCTCGAAACCTATGTCGCCTGGCCGCGCCTGAGCGGCCTGACCCTTTCCCCCGACGGCGCCCGCCTGATCGTGGGGGTGGCGACGGTGAACCCCGACCAAGACGGCTACGTCAGCGCGCTGTGGGAGGTCGACCCCACCGGCGCGAGCCCGGCCCGGCGACTCACGACGCCGGCCGCGGGCACGGCATCGGCCGCCTTCGCGGCCAACGGCGACCTGCTGTTCGCCTCCCGGCGGCCCGACCCGGCCGCCCCCAAAGACGAGCCCGCGGCCTGCGGCCTGTGGCTGTTGCCGCCCGTCGGCGAGGCCCGTCCGCTGGCCCGCCGCGCCGCCGGGATCGACGTGGTGTGGACGGCGCGGCGCGCGCCGGTGGCGGTGTTCGGCACGCCGGTCTTGCCCGCGTCGGCCGATTTGGAGGCCGACGACGCCGCCCAGGCGGCCCGCCGCAAAGCCCGGGTCGGCGCCATCTTGCACAGCGCCTACCCGGTCCGTTTCTGGGACGCGGACCTGGGGCCGGCCACCCGGCGCCTGTTCGCCCTGGCCGAGGGTGAGCCCTGGCGGGACATCACGCCGCCAACCGGGACGGCCCCGCCCGAGCCAGTCGCAGACCTCAGCCCGGACGGCTCGAAACTGGCCGCCATCTGGGTGATCGGGCAGGCCAAAGGCCGGGTGCGGCGGATCGCGGCGGTGATCGACCTGGCCGGCGGGCGGACTGAGGCGATGGTCGAGGTCCCGGGGGCGGACGTGACAGAGGTCGCCTTCTCGCCCGATGGCGCGCGGCTGGCCTACGTCACGGCCGCCGACACCAGCCCCGACCAGCCGACCGACGTGCACTTGTGGGTGGCCGCCGCCGATGGTTCGGGGGCGCGGCGGCTGGCGGCCGAATGGGACCGCTGGCCGCGCCAGATCGCCTGGCTGCCGTCCGGCGACGGGCTGTTGGCGGTGGCCGACGACCAAGGCCGGGCGCCGGTGTTCTGGGTCCCCTTGGACGGCGGCCAACCGTCGCGCGTGACCGCCGACGCCGCCGCCTTCAGCGATCTGGCGGTCGCCCCGGACGGCTCGGCCTGCTACGCGCTGCGGTCGACGTGGACCGAGCCGCCGGAGGTCGCGCGCGTCGATTTGGGCCTCTTCCGGTCACTGGGCGAGCCGGTCTCGGCCGAACCGCTCCCAGGTCCAGCGCCCAGGCCCGCCCTGCCCGGCCGATTGGACGAGTTCGTCGTCCAAACCGCTGACGGCGCGGCGGTCCACAGCTGGTTGGCGCTGCCCGCCGGGGCTGGCCCCGAGGCGCCCGCGCCAGCCCTGCTGTGGATCCACGGCGGCCCGGTCCTGTCCTGGAATGGCTGGTCGTGGCGCTGGAACCCGTGGATCATGACGGCCCTAGGCTATGCCGTGGCCTTGCCGGACCCAGCCCTGTCGACCGGCTACGGCCGCGCCTTCGTCGGTCGCGGCTGGGGCGACTGGGGCGGGGCGCCCTTCCGCGATCTGATGGCGGTGGCGGACGCCTTGGCGGCGCGCCCGGACATCGACGCCCAGCGGACGGCGGCCATGGGCGGATCCTTCGGCGGCTACATGGCCAACTGGGTGGCCGGGCACACCGACCGGTTCCGAGCCATCGTGGCGCACGCCGGCCTGTGGAACCTCGACTCGTTCGGGTCATCCACGGACGCGGCCTTCTTCTGGGCCCAGGAGATGACCCCCGAGATGGCGGCGGCCAACTCGCCGGGCGCCTCAGTCGCCCAGGTCACGACCCCCATGCTGGTGATCCACGGCAACAAGGATTACCGCGTGCCCCTGGAGCAAAGCCTGTCGGAGTGGTACCAACTGCTGTCTGAATCGGCCTTGGCGGCCGGACCCGATGGCGCCACGCCGCACCGCTTCCTCTATTTCCCGGACGAGAACCATTGGATCCTGGCCCCGCAAAACGCCAGAATCTGGTACCAAGTGGTCACGGCGTTTCTCGCTGAACACGTCCTGGGCGCCGCCGCAACCTACCCGGCCCTGCTCGGGACCGCACCCGGACCGGGCTGAAGGCGGCCCTGGGCCTCACCCGGGGCCGCCGCCAAAACACGGCCCAATCCCAGCTTTCAGCCCAGCTTTGAGCGGCGCCCCAGGGGTTCAGGGGACCGGGCGGCCGGACAGCCAGGTGGCGCGGGGGGTCAGGCCGCGCAGACCGGCCGGGTCCAGGTCCAGCCAGTCCCGGTCGTAGATCACCAGGTCGGCTTGTTTGCCCAGGTCCAAGGTGCCCCGGAAAGAATCGGTCCAACCTTGGAAGGCGGCCCCGGCGGTGGCCGCCGCCAGGGCTTGTTCGACGGTCAGCCGCTCGGCGGGGATCCAGCCGCCGGCCGGCCGGCCGTGGTCGTTCAGGCGGGTGACCGCCACCCGCAAAGCCTCCAACGGGTCGTTGGTTGACACCGGCCAGTCCGAGCCGTGCGAGATGGTGGCCCCGGAGCGGACCAGGCTGGCGGCCGGGTATTGGAGCGCCGCCCGCGCCGGGCCGAGGCGCGGGCTGGTCAGCACATTTTGCAGGGGGTCGCACTGCGACCAGTAGGACTCGAAGTTGGCCACCACGCCGAGGGCGGCGAAGCGCCCCAAGTCGTCCGGGTCGACCACTTGGACGTGCGCGATCACCGGCCGCCGGTCCCAGGCCGGGTTGGCCCGGACGGCCGCCCCGACGGCGTCGAGGGCGTCGCGGACGGCGGCGTCGCCGATGGCGTGCAGGTGGCATTGGAACCCGGCCGCGTCGAAGGCCGTCACAGCCGCCGACAGATCGGACGCCCGCCACACCGCCATGCCCCGGTCGGTGGTGCCGACATACGGCTCCAGCATCGCCCCGGTGCCGGACTCGATCACCCCGTCGGCGAAGAACTTGACCGTCCGGCAGGTCAGCAAGTCCGGCCGCCCGGCCGCCTCGACCTCGGCCCTGATCAGTCCGAACTCCGCCACCTGGTCGCGCCACCGGGCCGGGTCGGCCCGCAACCCCAGGTTCGAGCGCACCGTCAAGGCGTCGCGCTCGAGCAGTTCCAGGTACGGCCGGTGCCCGCCCGCATCGACCCAGGCGTCCTGCATCCAGGTCACGCCGACCAGGTTCTGACGCCGGCAGGCCTCGGCCAGCGCCCGCCTGAGGACCACCGGCGAGCGTTCCGGCGCCGCCCGCAGCACCAGGTCGCAGGCGTCCCATTCGCGCAAGGTGCCGAGAGGGCGGCCGTCCGGGCGCCGGTCGATCCGGCCGAGCGGCGGATCGGGCGTGCCGGCGGTGACGCCAGCCTCGGCCAGGGCGGCGCTGTTGGCCCAGACGGTGTGGTAATCGTTGGCCCGCAGCAGGACGGGCCGGTCCGGGACGGCCTCGTCCAGCCAGGCGGCGTCGAAGGCGCCGTCCGGCCGCAGGGCCGGGTCGTAGCTGGCGCCGACGATCCAGCGCTCGCCGGGGTGGTCGCGGGCGTAGCTCCGGACCGCCGCCGCGATCTGCTCGACGCTGCCCGCCCCGGCGATCGACGGCCCCTGGGTCTCCAGGCCGCCGAAGACCGGGTGGCAGTGGCCGTCGCCGAAGCCCGGCGCCACCAGCCCGCCCTCCAGGTCGATCACCTGTGCGGCCCGCCCCGCCTGCGCCTGCGCCGCCGGGCCGTGCGCCACCACCGCCCCGTCGCGAACAGCTAGGGCCGTCGTCTGGGCGCCGGGGCCGACCCAGACGCGCCCGCCGACCAAGACGGCATCGGCGGCCTTCTTGCCCGATGCCGCGCCGTCACCCAAAGCGCCGGCCGCCCCGCCTGTTCCGCCCATGTCAATGCCTCCCAGCGGGCCTCAGCCCTTGAACGTCTCCCAAATCTGGGTGTATTTGTTCGTCACATCGGTCGAGCAGGTCGGCACCAGGTCGATCTTGGCGCCGGCCGGCGGCACGATCGCCGGGTTGGCCCGCAGCTCTGGCTCCAGCAACTCGCTGACCCCGTCGATGGCGGCGTTGTAGCCCTGGTAGTTGGCCGCGACGGCGGCGTTGACCGGATCTAGCATCCAGTTTATGAAGGTCAAGGCCTGGTCGACGTTCTTGGCGCCGGCGGTCACGGCCCAGTTGTCCTGGAAGGAGCCGACGCCCTCGGCGGCGTAGACGTAGACCACGTCCGGGTTGGTCAGCGTGGCCCGGTGCGAGGCCCCGTTCCAGATCATCGCCATCGAGTTGTCGCCGGTGCCGAGCCGGTCGAGGATCCCGTCCGAACTGATCGTCAAAACCTTGTCCTTGAACGAGGCCAGCAGGTCGGAGGCGGCCTGGAGCTCTTCGGGGTTGTCGGTGCAGGGCTCGGCGCCGACCGCCCTGAGGGCCGCGTTGACCGACTCGAACTGGTCGTTCATGATCCCGACCTTCCCGGCGAAGGGCTCGCCGACGGTGAAGTAGTCCATCCAGGAGGCCGGCGGGTCCTGACCCTCGGCCAGCAGCGAGGCGTCGTAGGCGTAGCCGGTCGTCCCGTACAGGTACGGGGCCGAGTACAACCGGCCCGGGTCGTAATGGACGTCGCGGAAGTCGGCCGCGATGTTCTGCCCGTTGGGCAGGTCGAGGGCGTTGATCTGCATCAGCTGGCCGCGGTCGACCATCAGGTCGACGGCGTAGTCGGAGGGCACCACGATGTCGTAGCCGCCCCCGCCGGAGGCCTCCAGCTTGGTCATCATGGCCTCGTTGTTCTCGTAATAGTCCAAGGTCACCCTGATGCCGGTCTGGTCCTCGAACTCGGCCGCCAGTTCGACCGGGAAATAGTCTGACCAGGTGTAGACCGTCAGCTCGCCGGAGGTCGCCGCCTGGAAGGAGGCGGCCCCGCCGGGCGAGGCGGGCGGCTCGGGCACCTCGGAGACGCCGTCGCCGCAGGCCGAGACGGCGGCCAGGGCCAGAGCGGCGCCGAGCGCGGCGGCGGGGACTCGGCCGAGACGGGCGCGGGCGGGGCGGGCGCGGGCGGGGCGGGGTTGGCGAGCGGTTGGCGGGGTGTTCATCGGGGCAGGCTCCTTCGTGGCTGAGGTCGGTTGGGCGCGGGGGCGGGGTCGGGGGCGGTCATTGGCGGAAGCTCTCCCAAATCTGGGAGTACTTGTTCATGGTCTCGTTGTCGCAGGCCTGGACCAGTTCCAGGATCGCGTCATCCGGCGGGACCACGGCCGGGTCGGATCGCATCTCCGGGTCCAGATACTCGAAGACCCCGTCGATCTGGGCGTTGAAGCCGACGTAGTCGCCGGCCTCGGCGGCGTTCTTAGGGTCGAGCATCCAGTTGATGAAGGTCTTGGCCTGGTCCACGTTCTCAGCCCCGGACGGGACCACCCAGTTGTCTTCGAAGACCGACAGGCCCTCGGCGGCGTAGACGTAGGTGATGGCGTTGTCGATCACCCAGGCCCGGTGGGTGTCGCCGTTCCAAATCATCGCCATCGAGTTCTGGCCGGTGCCGAGCCGGTCCGGCACGGCGTCCGAGCTGATCGTGTTGACCCGCGCCTTGAAGTCCAACAGCAGGTCGAGGGCGGCCTGCAAGTCGTCCGGGTCGGTGGTGCAAGGCTCGGCGCCGACCGCCCTGAGGGCGGCGTTGACGCCGTCGAACTCGTCGTTCAACATGCCGATCTTGCCGGCGAAGGGGGCCTCCCAGGTGAAGAAGTCGTGCCAGGACTGGGGTGGCTCCTGGCCCTCGGCCAGCAGGGCGGCGTTGTAGGCGAAGCCGGTCGTGCCGTACATGAACGGGGCCGAATACTCCCGCTCCGGGTCGTAATAGGGGTGCAGCGCGGAATCGGCGATGTTGGCCGCGTTGGGCAGGCCCATGACGTCGATCTTGAGGGCCAGCCCGCGCTCGATCATCATCTCGACGGCGTAGTCGCTCGGCACCACCACGTCATAGCCGGTCCCGCCGGTCGCCTCCAGTTTGGTCAGCAACTCCTCGTTCGAGGCGAAGAAGTCGATGGTCGCCTCGACGCCGGTCTCCTCGGTGAACCGCGTCAGCATCTCGGTCGGGAAATAGTCGGCCCAGGTGTAGATGGTCACCCGGCCGGACGTGGCCGGGGTGAACTCCCCCGTCCCGGCGGAATCGCCGCCCTTCGGCTCGGGCGTGCCGGACAGGCCGCCGCCGCAGGCGGCCAGGCCCGCCGCCAGGCAAAGGACCGCGGCGGCGGATGCGAACGCCCGCGCCGGCCGGCGCCGGTTGACTGGTTGGTGGTTTGGTTTCATCGGTGTTGCCTTTCCTTGGCCTGGCGGTGGGTCAGCAAGGTGGCCGCCGTGGTCACCACCACCGCCAGGATCAGCAGCAGGGTGGCGACCACGTTGACCGATGGGTTGACCCCTTTGCGGATCAGCCCGAAGATGTAGATCGGCAGTGTGGTGGAGCCGGCCGAGGCGAGGAAGTTCGAGATCATGAAGTCGTCCATCGAGACGACGAAGGCCAGCAGCGCGCCCGAGATGATCCCCGGCATCAGCAGCGGCAGCATGATCCGCCGGATGACGGTCCAGTGCGGCGCGCCCAGGTCGGCCGCCGATTCGAAATAGGCCGGGTTCAGCCCGCTGTAGCGGGCGCGAATGTTCATCATGGCGAACGGCACGCAGAAGGACGTGTGCGCCAGGACCAACGGCACGAACCCCGGCGACAGCCCGATCAGCCGGATGAAGGCCAGCGTGGCCACGCCCATGACGACCTCCGGCACCACGATCGGGGCGGCCAGGATGGCCGTCGAGACCGCCGACCCGGCCCGCGACAACCGGTCCATGGCCAGCACGTAGAGCACCGCCAGGATCGTCGACGCGACTGTGGCGATGGCCGCCACCTGCAAGGACACCTTGGTGGCGGAGATGATCGAGGCGTCCGTGAAGACCCTGGCGTACCAGCGCCAGGAGAATCCCTGCCAGATCAGCGCCTGGTTGCCGCCGTTGAACGAGTACGCCACCACGATCAGCATCGGCAGGTACAAGAAGGCCAGCGAGACCACCGAGATGGTGCCCAGCCCGCCGAAGCGGTTCAGCAGCAGGGCCTGCGGGATCGACCCGCGCATCAGGCGCGGGACCGGTTTGGGCTCCGGTTCGGCGTCCGATGCCGTCAGCCCGCCCGGCGCCGCCACGTCGCCGGCGCTCGGCGCGGCTGGGGCGGCGGGCGCGGCATCGGGAACTGGGCGGGCGGCATCGGCGGCGGGCGCGGCATCGGCGGCCGGGCGGGCGGCATCGGCGGTGGTCATATCGCCAGGCTCACTTTCTGGGACGAGCGCTTGGCCCAGCGCAGCAGCGCGAAGGCCCCGAGCAGGGTCAGGGCCAAGATGATGACGCTGAGCGCGGCGCCGAACGGCCAGTTGCGGGCCTCGCCGTACTGGGCGGCGATCAGGTTGCCGACCATCATGACCTTGCCGCCGCCGAGCAGGACCGGTTGGACGAACGAGCCGAAGGCGGGCACGAAGCAGAGCGCGATGGCTGACATAACGCCGCCGGAGGCGGCCGGCCAGATGACGCGGCGGACGACGCCCAGTTTGCGGGCGCCCAAGTCGTAGGCGGCTTCGGCGAGGGCGAAATCGAAGCCGGCCAGGGCCGAGTAGATCGGCAGGATGGCGAACGGCAGGAAGGTGTAGATCAGGCCGACCAGGGTGGCGCCGGAGTTGTAAAGGAGTTGGCGCGGCTCTAGGCCGATCACCTCCAGGACCGAGTTGACGGTCCCCTTGTCGCTCAGCAGCAGAATCCAGGCGTAGGTCCTGACCAGCAGGTTCGTCCAGAACGGGATGGTCACCACGAGGACCAGGAAGTTCTGGGCGCGCGGCGTCTTGGTGGTCATCCAGAGCGCGATCGGGAAGGCCAGGCCGATGCAGACCGCGGTCGTGGCCAGGGCCTGGAAGGCGGACAGGCCGAACGAGCGCAGATAGCGCAGATCCAGGTGGGTGTTGCCGAGGAAGTCCTCTTGGAGCAGAAAGTGCCGGTAGGCCTCGGGCGAGAACTGGTAGACCACGCCGCCGCCGGTCTCGGGCTGGGACAGGAAGGAGAAGACGCCGATCACGATGACCGGCCCGAGCGTGAAGACCAGGCCCACCAAGATGGCTGGGACGGCGAAGCCGACCGACAACTGGCCCGGCCGGGCCTTGCCGGTCGCTCCCAGCAGTCCGCGCCAGCCGGCCTTGGTCACGACTCCGACACCACCTTGGCCAGGCCGGGGGCGATTCTGACGCCCACGGCGCCGCCCGGCGCCAGATGCGTCCCGCCGAACGGCGGCGGCACCCGCACCCTCAGCCGATGGCCGTCGGCCAATTCGACCACGCACCGCAGATCGGTCCCCATATAGGTCAACTCGACCAGCCGTCCGCCCAATTCAGATGCGTCCGGGCTGGTCAAAGTGATGTTCTCAGGCCGGATCGCGAGTGTCGCCGGTCCGGCCGCGACCGCCCCCCGAGCGGCCGAGACCTCGATCTCAACACCGCCAACCACAGCCGTCAACGCGTCCGGCGGCGGGCGCAACTCGGTTTCGACGAAGTTGGTCTCGCCGATGAAATCGGCCACGAAGCGGGAGACCGGGCGCTCGTAAATGTCCTTAGGCGTGCCGATCTGGGCCGGGCGGCCGTCGGTGAAGACGGCGATCCGGTCGCCCATCGAGAGGGCTTCTTCTTGGTCGTGGGTGACGAAGACGAAGGTGATGCCGGTCTCCCGCTGGATGCGTTTGAGCTCCCCCTGCATGCCCCGGCGCAGTTTCAGGTCGAGGGCGGAGAGCGGCTCGTCCAGCAGGAGCACCTGGGGCTGTTTGGCCAGCGCGCGGGCCAGCGCGACGCGCTGCTGCTGCCCGCCGGACAACTGGGACGGGCGCCGCCCCGGCACCTCGCTCAACTGCACCAGGGCCAGCATTTCCTCGACCCGCGCGGCGATGGCCGGCTTCGGCATCTTCTCCATCCTCAGGCCGAAGGCGATGTTCTCCCACACGCTCAGGTGCGGGAACAGGGCGTAGCTTTGGAAGACGGTGTTGACCGGCCGCTTGTATGGCGCCAACTGGTCGATCCGGTCGGCGCCCAGGTAGATCTCGCCGCCGTCGAGCGGCTCCAGGCCGGCGATGGCGCGCAGCAGGGTGGTCTTGCCGCAGCCGGACGGCCCCAGCAGGACGTAGAACTCGCCCAATTCGATGTCCAAGGAGACGTCGTAGAGGGCGTGGACCTCGCCGCCCTCGGCCGAGCGGAAGGTCTTGTAGGCGCCGGTGACGCAAAGCCCGGCCTCGCGACGCGGGACGGCCATACTAGGCCCCCTCGAGGTTCGACATGACGTGTTTGACGCGGGTGTAATCCTCCAGCGCGTAAATCGACAGGTCCTTGCCGTAGCCGGAATGTTTGAAGCCGCCGTGGGGCATCTCGGACAAGAACGGGATGTGCGTGTTGATCCAGACCACGCCGAAGTCGAGGTCGCGCGCGAAGCGCAAAGCCCGCGCGTGGCTGGCCGTCCACACCGACGAGCCCAAACCGTAACGGACGCCGTTGGCCATGGCGAGGGCGGCGGCATCGTCGCTGAAAGTCTGGACCGTGATGACCGGGCCGAAAACCTCCTGCTGGACCATCTCGTCGTCTTGGCGCAGGCCGTCCACCACGGTCGGGGCCATGAAATAGCCCGGCCGGTCGATGCGGCGCCCGCCGGTCAGCACCCGGGCGCGGCCGGGCAGGCGGTCGATGAAGCCGAGCACCTTGTCCAACTGCGCCTGGGAGGCGATGGCCCCGAAGTCGACGTCTTCCTCCGGGGCGCCGACCCGGGTGGCGGCGGCGGCCTCGACCAACAGCTTGGTGAACTCGGGCGCGACCGATTCGTGGACCAGGGCGCGGGCGGCGGCGGTGCAGTCCTGGCCGGCGTTGAAGAAGGCGCCGGCGGCGATCCCGGTCGCGGCGGCCGCCAGGTCGGCATCCTCCAAGACGACCGCCGGGGCCTTGCCGCCCAACTCCAGGTGGACCCGTTTGATGCCGGGCGCGGCGGCGGCCGCCACCTCGGCCCCGGCCCGCTCCGAGCCGGTGATTGAGACCATGTCCGCGATCGGGGAGCCGACCAGCGCCCGGCCGGTGTCCCGGTCGCCGCAGACCACGTTGAGGACGCCGGGGGGCAAGAACTCGGCGGCCAGTTCGGCCAACTTGACGGTGGTGGCCGGGGTCGACTCGGACGGTTTCAGGACCACCGTGTTCCCGGCCGCCAAGGCCGGGCCGATCTTCCAGATCGCCATGCAGAGCGGATAATTCCAGGGCGCGACCTGGGCGCAGACGCCGACCGGCTCGCGCCTTATGGCCGAATTGAAGCCGGCCAAGTACTCCCCCGAGGCCAGGCCCTCGAGCAGCCTGGCGGCCCCGGCGAAGAACCGCAGATGGTCGATCCAGAGCGGCAGTTCCTCGGTCCGGGTGACGGCCAGCGGCTTGCCGGTGTCCCGGCATTCGGCCTGGTTGAACTCCTCGGCCCGCCGCTCCAGCGCGTCCGCGATCTTCAACAAGGCGGCCTGGCGCTCGCCCGGGGTGGTCCTTTTCCAGGCGCCGAAGGCCCGGCGGGCGGCCTGGAGGGCGGCTTCGACCTCCTCGGCGCTGGAGACTGGGGCCTGGGCGTAGGCCTGGCCCGTGGCGGGCTCGATGATGTCGGCGTAGGCCCCGGCTTCGCGGGACTGACCGTCGATGAAGTTCTCGAAGGTCAACGCGGCAGCCATCGAGCCTCCTTGGGCAGGTCGGGTGATTCTCGGGGTTCGCGGCACGGCGAACCGTGCTCATTCCATCACACCCGCCGGACGTTTCCCCGGAGTGAACCGACTGTTGCGACGGTGTCAGCACCGCCAACCCCAGTTGAACGTCTGGTTACAGCCCGGTTTTGGGGCGCAGCGCCGCCCCGTCAGGCGCCGAGCAGCGCCGCCGGCACAACCAGGACCCCGTCTTGGCGGCGGCGATAGGCGGTCGGGCCGGTGGTGACGATGATCAACTCGGCCACCCGCTCTCCCAGCCGCTCGCGCAGCCACACCAAATGGCGCACGTCATGGTCTCGGACCGCGCGCGAGAGCTTAACCTCGACGGCCACGACCGCCTGGCCGCGCTCCACGATGAAGTCGACCTCGTGCGCCCCGTCTTGGGTGCGCAAGTGGCTCAGGCGCGCGTCGTTCGCGTCGGCGTAGGTCTGCAAGCTGAGCGCCAGCAGGGCCTCGAACAGTCGCCCGGCGATCGACCCGTAGACCGGGCCGAAGGCCCGCTCCTCGGCGCCGCCGACCAGCGCCGCCTCGTCCAGGCCGAGCAGGCGCGCGGCCAGCGCCGGGTCGGCCAGGAAGTGTTTCGGAGTCCCGGCCAGCCGTTTCAGCGACCCTCCGGCCGCGTCCCAGGGGGCCACTTCGTCAAGCAGCCACAAGCTCTGCAGGACTTCCCGGTAGGCGATGGTCGTGGAGGCCGCCGGTTTGTCCCCCTGGCCCGGCGTGGCCGCGTTGACGATGCCGCTGTAGCTGGCCGTGGTGCCGGTGGCGGCCGCGTAGGCCCGCAGCCAGGCGCGCAACGCCTCGGGCCGACGGACCATCAGCCCCTGTTCCGCGAATTCGCGCCCGATGGCGTTGGTCACATAGGTATCGAGGTACCGCACCCGCAGGCCCGCCGAGTAGCGCCGGATCCCCGGAAAGCCCGAGGCCACTATTTCCCGCGCGTAATCCGCGTAAGTCACGTCGGTCGCTCCCTCGACCGCGCCGACGCCGCCGCCGAGGGCGGCGCCCAAGCTCACCACCGGCTCACCCAGTTGTCGTTCGGCCAACGACAGCGGCCGCAGGCGGAGCGAGAGGATTCGGCCCGCCCCGGAGTGGATCGCGGCGCCCCTCGGCTCGGCGCTGCCCGCCAGCAGAAAGCGACCGGCCGCCGCGCCCCGGTCGACCAGTCGGCGGACTTGGTTCCACGTGTCCGGCACATGTTGCCACTCGTCTATCAGAATCGGCCCGGCGGCGTCCTCCAGCGGCCGGGCGGCGTTCAGAAAGGCCTCGCGCGCCAATGAATCGTCCAACTCGAACACAGTCCGCGCGCGCCGCGCGGCCGTGGCCGTTTTGCCGACCGCCTTGGGTCCCGCCAGCGCCACGGCCGGAGCCTCAACCAAGAAGCCGTCCAGCAGATCGTCAGCCAGACGCCTGACATAGTCCGCTCCCACACCACCAAACTAGCAGCCCCAGCGCTCCTACGCTAACAATTTCGGGGTCGCTACGCTAATGATCCCAGTGCTTCTACGCTAACAATTTCGGGCCTCCGGCAGGCAGCGCGTCGGAGTCGGCCGGGCGGCGGCCCGGCCAACCACGGCGCCTGGCGCCGTGTTTGAGCGCCACTCAGCTTTCGGGCGCGGAACCGCCCGAGCGCCGTGCTATCCCATCCAGTAGCCGATCCCGTCCCACATCGTTTCCAGCCACCGCGCGTCCTGCGGCATCTTCGCGGCGAATGCCATGCCCACCTCCCGCATTCCCGACATGCTGTAGCGCTCGTCAAGCATTTCGCCGATCGCCCGGACCTGCTCCCTGAAGTCTTCCGGCCCTGGATCGTCACCGAATAGCCGCAACAGGTCGCTGACGGCTTGCGCGACCACGCTGGGCCGCTCTTCGGCCGCCACCCGCTTTGCCTCGCGCTCTTCCACCAGGGCGGCCCGCCGTCGCACGGCCTCGTCGCGGACTTCGGCGTCGGCGCTCGTCGCCAGGTTGGCTAGGACATCGAGATCGCGAAGCCCGTCGAAAGCCGCGTCGCGCACGGCCGGCTCCGACGTGTTCTCGATGATGCGCGCCCGCAGGGCAGGTTCGTACACAACGCCAGCCGCCACCTCGCGGACATCGGGAAACTCGCTGGTCAACGCCAGATCCGCCCGAACCTCTTGGTCTTTCAGGCTTCTCACGGCGCCGTGGCGAACCTCGGCGTTGGCGCTCGTCGCCAGGCCGAGCAGGACGTCGAGGTCGCTAAGTCTGTCGAAAACCGCGTCTCGAATGGCCGGCACCGAGGTGTTCTCGATGATGTGCGCCATCGCGGTCGGCTCTTTCACTTTGTACACGGCATCCCAGCGAACGTCCAAAAACTCGCTGCGCAACGCCAGGTCGACCAGGATCCTTTGATCTGTCAGCTTGTCCACCGCCGCCTTGCGAACCTCGGCCCGGGCGTTGGCCGCCAGGCCCGCCAGCACATTGGCGTCACCCAGGTTGGTGAAAGCCGCAGCGCGAACGTCCGAATCCGGATCGTTCTGGATGATGTGCGCGAGGGCGGCGGGATCGACCACCTTGCGGGCGGCCGCAGCGCGAACATCCCAAAACTGGCCGTTCAACGCCAACTCGACCAGGAGCCTTTGGTCGGTCAGCTTGGCCACCGCCGCCTCCCGCTTGCCGCGATCCTTGCTCTCCCACCCGCGCTTGAACAAAGACATATCAAGTCCCTCCCTTGGGCCTCATCCGTACTGCCAGAGCCACGATTCCCGCTCCGGCAACTTGTTGTTGTCTGGTGCCGCCTGGGCGGCCATTTCTCGAACGCGAGCCCATCCCCATGTCCTGACGGCGATCTCGCCGCTCACGTTCAGGTCCTGTTCAAGATAGCCGCTAAAGAGCCGCCGGTGGTCTGCTCCGAGCAGACACTTCGGCGCGAAGTTCGCGCGCCGCCTCGCGCAGGGCGGCGGCATCAACCGACGCCAGCCGGTCGCGCCTTTCGCCAGGGCAAAGGGAGTGTCCCCGAGTTTGAGACGAAAGGACCGTCCCCGGGTTTAGGAGTCGCTCGGGGTGCTGCGAGCGGTTCAGGGCACGGGCGTCTTGGACACCCAGGCCGAAGCCACGTCGGTCGGGGAGACTTCGACCAGCAGGGTCAGGGCCAGGGTCTCGCGCTGGATCAGGTCGGCGTGGGCCTTGACCGCCGCCACCCAGGGGGCGGGGACCGACAGGGACAGGTCGATCCGGTCGGCCACGTGCAGGCCGGAGGCCTTGCGCTGGTCCTGGACCAGGCGGACCATGTCGCGGGCGTAGCCCTCGGCCAGCAGGGCGTCGTCGACCTTCAAGTCCAGCAGGGCGAAGCCGTTGCCGGACAGCACCGCGGCAGCCTTTAGGCCGCCCTCGCGGTTCTCGACCACCGTCCGGGTGGTGTACTCGCCCTCGAGCAGGGCGACGGGGCCGTCCGGCGTGGTCACCACCACCGTCCCGGCCGCTCGCTCCCAGGCGCCCGACTTGACCGCCTTGATGACCGCCTGGACGTCGCGCCCCAGCCTGGGCCCGGCCGCGCGGGCGTTGACCTCCAGGCGGGTGTGGACGCCGTGGCGGGCGGCGGCCTCGGCCGAATACTCCACCAAGGTCACCGATTTGACGTTGACCTCGGCCTTGATCAGATCGACAAACGGCCCCAAGCGGGCCGCGTCGGCATCGGACACCACCAAGGCGGCCAACGGCTGGCGGACCTTGATCCCCTGGGCCTTGCGCATCGACAGCGCGGCCGAGCAGACCTCGCGCACCCGCTCCATGACCGCCACCAGGGCGTCATCGGCCGTCAAGGCCTCCGAGTCGGCCGAGCCGGGCTCCAAGGACGGCCAGTCGCACAGGTGGACCGACCGCCCGCCGGTCAGGCCGCGCCAAATCTCCTCGCTCAACATGGGCGCCAGCGGGGCCATCACCCGGCAAAGGGTCTCCAGCACCGTCCACAAGACGTTGAAACTGGGCGCGTCCTCGGACCAGAAGCGGTCGCGCGACTCGCGGACGTACCAGTTGTTGAGCGCGTCGAGGAACTCCCGGACCGACTCGCAGGCCTCCGCGATCAAATACTGGTCCAACTGCGCCGTCACATCGGACACCAGACCCCTGGTGCGGGCCAAGATGTACCGGTCCAACTCGGCCAGGCCGGCCCGGTCGGCCGCCGTCACCCGCCGGGCGCGCACGCCGGCCCCGCCGGCCGCCGAGTTGGCGTACAGCCCGAAGAACGACCAAGTGTTCCACAGCGGCAGCAGGACCTGGCGCACGGCCACCCGGATGGCCTCGTCGGTCACCACCAGGTTGCCGCCGCGCAGGATCGCCCCGGACATCAAGAACCAGCGCATCGCGTCCGCCCCGTCGCGCTCGAAGACCATCCGCACGTCCGGGAAGTTGCCCTTCGACTTGGACATTTTCAGCCCGTCGTCACCCAGCACGATGCCGTGCGTCAAGCAGGTCCGAAAGCTCGGCTTGTCGAACAGGGCCGTCGCCAGGACGTGCAGGGTGTAGAACCAGCCCCGCGTCTGGCCGATGTACTCGACTATGAAATCGCCCGGGTAATGCGACTCGAACCATTCGCGGTTCTCGAACGGGTAATGGACCTGGGCGAACGGCATGGACCCGGACTCGAACCAGCAGTCGAGGACCTCCGGGACCCGCCGCATGGTCGACCGCCCGGTCGGGTCGTCCGGGTTCGGCCTGGTCAGCTGGTCGATCGCGGGCCGGTGCAGGTCGTCCGGCCGCACCCCGAAGTCGCGCTCCAACTGGTCCAGCGAGCCGTAGACGTCGATCCTGGGGTAGTCGGGGTCGTCCGAGGTCCACACCGGGATGGGCGAGCCCCAGTAGCGGTTGCGGGAGATCGACCAGTCCCGCGCGCCGGCCAGCCACTTGCCGAATTGGCCGTCTTTGACGTGTTCCGGCAGCCATTCGATGTCCTGGTTCAACTCGACCAGGCGGTCGCGGAACTTGGTCACGGCCACGAACCAGGAGCTGACGGCGTACTGGATGAGCGGCGTGTCGCAGCGCCAGCAGTGCGGGTAGGGGTGCTCGTAGGATTCCTGGCGGAGCAGTTGGCCCGCCTCTTTGAGGGCCTGGGTGATCGGCCGGTTGGCCTCGAACACCCCCGCCCCCCGCCACGGCTCGACCGGCGCGGTGAAGCGCCCGGCCGCGTCCACCGGGTTGACCAGTTCGATCCCGGCCGCGTCCGTCACGACCTTGTCCTCCTCGCCGTAGGCCGGCGCGATGTGGACCAGGCCGGTGCCGTCCTCGGTGGTCACGTAATCGGCCGCCAGCACCCTGAAGGCGCCCTCGGCCGCCCGGTCGGCGAAGAAGTCGAACAGCGGCTTGTAGCGCAGCCCGACCAGTTGGCGGCCTTTGAAGCGTCCGATGACGTCCGGGGAAGTCCCCAGTTCGCGCGCGTAAGCGCCCAGCCTGGCCTCGGCCAGCAGGACTCTTTCTCCGGCCATCGCCTCGGGGGCGACCAGCACGTAGTCGACCTCCGGGTTGACGGCCAGGGCCAGGTTCGACGGCAGCGTCCAAGGGGTCGTGGTCCAGGCCAGCGCCACCGCCCCGGCCAGCCGCCGCTGGACGGCGCGGCTGTCGCTGGCGGCATCGTCGGCATCGTCGGCATCGTCGGCGTAAAGCTCGAAACCGACCGTCACGGCGGTGTCCTGGCGCGGGCGGTAGACCTCGTCCATGCGGGTCTCCGACGCGCTCAGCGGGGTGCCGCAGCGGAAGCAGTACCACAAGACCTGGTGGCCCTCGTAGATCAGGCCCTTGTCCCACAAGGTCTTGAAGGCCCACATGACGGACTCCATATAGGGCAGGTCGAGGGTCTTGTAGTCGTTGGCGAAGTCGACCCAGCGGGCCTGGCGGGAGACGTAATCCTCCCACTGGTCGGTGTAGCGCAGGACGGAGGCGCGGCAGGCGGCGTTGAACTCGGCCACGCCCATGCGGTCGATCTCCTGTTTGGACTTGATGCCGAGCTCGCGCTCGGCCTCGATCTCGGCCGGCAGGCCGTGGCAGTCCCAGCCGAAGCGGCGCTCGACGCGGCGGCCGCGCATGGTCTGGTAGCGCGGCGCCACGTCTTTGACGTAGCCGGTCAGCAGGTGGCCGTAGTGCGGCAGGCCGTTGGCGAAGGGCGGGCCGTCGTAGAAGACGAACTCATTGGCGCCGGATTGGCCGTCCTTGTCGGCCGCGCGCTGGTCGATCGAGGCCTGGAAGGTGCGGTCGCTGCCCCAGTAGGCCAGGGTCTGGTGCTCCATGGCCGGGAAGTCGGCCCTGGCCGGGACGTCGGTCAAATCTGGGCGGTGCAGTGGGTAAGCCATGGCGCCGGGTGGTCCTTTTCGCGGTCGTCGTCTTGGTGCTGTCCGTGTCAGCCCGTTCTTCCGGGGAGGCGGCCGGCGATCGCCGGCTCGACGCTCGCCAACCGCATAACTCTAGCCCAATCCGCCCGGCCCGCCGCCGGGCACCCGGCCGCGGCCGGGGTTCGCCGTACAATTGGCGATGGCATCTAAGGAGCGCCGCCATGATCACACTCAGCCAGATTAGGCAGGCCGTGGCGCAGATCGCCCCGCGATACAAGATTCACGAGGTCGAGTTGTTCGGCTCCTACGCGACCGGGCGGGTCACCGCCCGCAGCGACGTCGACTTGCTGGTCACATTCACCGAGAATCCCATCTCGCTGCTGGAAGTGTTCGGCTTCCAAGAAGAAGCGTCCAGACGGTTGAACGTGCCCGTCGACGTCGTCAAGTCCCCCGTCGGGGAGCCCCGCGACCCCAATTTCTCCATCGGCAAGACCATCAATGTCTACCAGCGCCAAGGATGAGAACCTCCTGAACCGGATCGTCGGTGAGATCACTGTGATCGGCCAGATCAGGGAGAACAACGACGAGGCCGCGTTCGTGGCCGACCAGATCCGCCAGCGCGCCGCCGTCATGGCATAGCTGAACACCGGAGAGTTGGCCGCGCATCTTGGTCCTGAGGTCCGAGAGGCTGGCGGCGCGATTCCCTGGAAGAAGACAATTGGACTCAGGAGCCTGGCGGCCCACGGCTATTTCATCCTCGACATGCGAGACATCTGGAAAACCCTGGCCGAGGACGTGCCAGCCCTGAAATCCGAAGTGTCAAAACTCATTTCTCAGTATCGCGCGACCGCGCCCCACCCGAGGCCAACCGCCCGCGAAACCTGAGGCGGGCGTCCAAGCGTGCAGCACAGGGTCTCTCATCGGCCATCTCGCTCTCGACGCAGAATCTCATTGGCCGGTTCGGCGTCGACCGGCCCGTCCGCCGCCAAGGTGGCGGCGAAGAACTCCTCAACCGTCAGCAGGCCCGCGCGAGCTTTGGGCGTCCGATCCGTAGAGGCGGAAAGACTGCCGATCGACTGTGTAGCCACGCCCGACAGAGTACCGCGCGCGCTGACCGCCAGCGGCCCGGACTGCCCGCCGCCGTCCGCGAAAACTGAGTGAAACTCAGCCACGGCGCCAGGCGCCAGGTGCGGCGCTTGGCTGGTTCGAGGTTCGGCGGTCCGGTGTCGGGCGTCGTTTCCGATGCCGTCCGCCCGCCTTTCGCCCCGCCCCGTCCCGGGTGGCCGACACCTTTGTGCGGGCTCGGCGGGGTTGCGCGGGCGGCCCGGAGGGTGTAGTATACATGTATGAGTGTAAATGGTGGTAGCGGCTGTGGCGTGGAGCCGCTTTGTGGCCCGAACGAGGCTTGGGAGGACCCAGCGGGAGAGGCCGGGGAGCCTTGGGAGGCCGGCCTTGGCGGGTGCCCGCATTTGGAGGGCTGGTGCGGGTGCGCGCTGGACGGCGGTGGCGCGGGGGAGTTGTTGGATTTGGCGGTGGCGGCGGGGCCGTCGCCGGAGGCGGTCGCTTTGCTGGTCAGGGTCGGGGGGATGGACGAGGTGTGCCAGTCGGACCGGGTTCGGCTGGTGGGGTTGTGGGACGAGTTGGGGCGCTGGTGCCAGGCGCAGGCCGGCCTGGTGTTGGCGGCTGGGTGCGTGGAGGCGGACGAGCGCGGCCAGGAGGAGGGTTTGAGCCCGGCCCGGTCTTTGGTGGCGGAGGCGGCTTTGGCGTGCGGGCGGACAATGCAGTCCGCCAGGGAGTTGGCCAGGGTGGGCCGAGCCGGGTTGGCCGAGCCGTCATTGGGCGAGGCGTTGGCGGGCGGGCGGGTCGCGATCGGGACGGCCGCTGTGATCGTGCGGGCGGCGGGCCGGCTGGAGGACGCGGGCGGGCGCAGGGACGTGCTCTCGCTCGGGCTGCGCCTGGCCGGGGCGAACCAGACCCGCCCCAGGGTCCAGGAGGCCTGCGAACGGTTGGCGGCCAGTTTGGACCCGGCCGGGTTCTCCGGCGGTCACGAGGCGGCCTATCGGGAGCGGTCCGTGCGCTACCGGCCCCGGGCCGCGGGGATGGGCGTGTTGACCTTGTACGGGTCGGCCGCAGAGCTCGCGGCCGTGTTGGACAAGGCCGAGGAGTTGGCCATGCGGGCCGGCCCGGACGACCCCAGGACACCCGACCAGCGCCGGTACGACGCCCTGGTCGCCCACATCACCGGCGCCGGGCCGGACGCCGCCGAGTCGGGCGGGGAGGGCCCCGGCAAGGGCCACAGCCCCTATCAGGTGCTGGTGCGCCTGGACGCGACCACCCTGCTGGGCTTGGACGACCAGCCAGGTTTGATCCTGGGCGCCGGGCCAATACCGGCCGAGGTCGGGCGGAAGATCGCCGCCGACGCGACCTGGCGGGGCCTGTTCACCGACCCCGCCACCGGCCGGCCGGTGTGGACCACCGAGAAAGCCTTCAAAGCCGGGCTGGTCCTGATGCCCGAGGCCCGGCCCGGGCCGCCGGTCAACCCGTGGGGCGAGCCCGCCGACTGGCCGATGGAGGCCGCGTCGAACGGCTCCTACAAGCCCGGCGTCCGCCTGCGGCGCCTGCTGGCGGTCCGCCAACCCAGGTGCGCCAACCCGGCCTGCCAGCAGCCCGCCCGGCGCTGCGAGATCGACCACATCGACCCGTTCGACCCTGCCCGCCCCGCGGCCGAACAGACCATTACCAGCAACATGCAACATTTGTGCAAAGCCTGCCACGATCTCAAGACCAGCCACAGCTGGGAGTACCAGCGCGACCCCCAAACCGGGGACACCACCATCACCACACCCCACGGGCTGACCCGCCGAATCCCAGCCGACACACTCGACTGAACCGGGTGCGGGCTCGGCGACAGAGTCGCCTGCCGTCGATCCTGCGGTCCGCAAGCGTTATGCGGTAGTTTTGCAGGCCCGGCGGCGTGGCAGGATGGCATGGTCCCGCACGAAGCCCTGATCCTGCAGGGCCGCGAGCGGTGAACTTGGTGCTGGACGCCAGCGCCGCCGTGTGGGTGGTGATGCGGGTGCCCGCAGAGTTCGAGCCGCGTCTTCCATGACTTCCGCAACGAAGACCGCTTCTTCCGCGTCGTAGCCGCGTCGTAGCCTCCCGCAAACTCGTCGAGAATTCTTCGCGACTCGTCATGGCCCAAAGCCGCACGGGAGATTCCGCAACCGCCCGAGCACATTGACCACGTTGCCTTTCAACGCCCCCTCAAGCAACACCGCCTCGACAAACTTCTTGAACTTGGCGACATCAGGTTCAGGAGACGCCGAGAGCATATCCTGGTAGAGCAAGTCTGCGGCTCGCGGATACCGATCAGGCAACACAATTTCGTGGCTTGAGTAAGGTGAGCCAAGCAACTCACCCAGACTCGCTCTGCCTCTGTTCAGCAGGGCGATGTCTTGGTTGTCATTAATGATGTAGTAGCGCTCCGTGCTACCACCATCGTCGCAATAGCACAGCGGCCACCCGCGAACCTCCGGCGACAGCCGCTCCCCACCACCGTTCAAGCGGTGGAAGAACAAACCGGTCACGGCGCCTGACCGGCGACCGCCATGAACTAGCGAATGAAAAGTGCGCAACGCCTCTTGCAAGACTTCAGCCCTGGTCCACTCAGACGAGCGGTCCGACGCCATTCGGGACAATCGGGCATATGTCTCCTGCAAGTATCGCTCCTCCCTCAACGTGAACAGCGCAGGCCTGTTTTCGAGAAGCGTTGACGCCCGCGCGAGAGTCTGCGCGGCGTCCGCATATCGGCCGCTCTCGACTTGCAATTCGGCCAGATTCAAGTAGGACGAGGAGTCGAGTGGGTCCAGCTTTATCGCAGTTTCGATATGCTCGATCCCGTCGGCGATACTGACCAGGTATGAGGAGATTGTTCCATAAATGTCGTGCAGGTGGGCGCAGTAGGGATACTTCTCCAAGGCGGAAAGACATAGCTTCTCGGCAGATTCGCTGTATCCCTGTTCGGACATGATCTGCATGACGGACAGCCACGCCTTGTGTGCCGCGTCACTGTCGCCGGCTTCCATCACGCTCTTCATTCTGGACCGGAGGGTTGGATCGAGGTCGCCCTCATCCTGCGGCTTGAAGTCTATCGCCGAGAAGAAACAACTCTTCGCCTTCCGGAGGTTTCCCATCCTCGCATAGATATCACTCGCGCGCAGCAGGATCTCCCGATTCCCCTGCGGATCGTCCGAGAGCTCCCCAGCCAGCCTGAGCAGCTCCCCGTTCAACTCTTCGGCCTCTCCGGCGTCCTCTATCCGGTCCATACCCTTGCTCGCCATCCTTGTAGTAGTCCCCTATCCTCATGCGCCCTTGGAAGCCGGGCAATCTCTTGCCCCCGGGCATCTAATGCTTCGGCTGCCCGAACCCCCGAATTCAGCTGAACGCCGTCTTTCGAAATCTCTGCTCCGATCGTCGCGACTGCCAGCGCAACTATTCAGGGTGTGGCCGGGATCCAGGTGTTTGGGCCGGTGAGGGATGCGAGGGCGGCGAGTGGCGGTTGGTGGGGTTTTCGGGCGGTTGAGAGGTAGGAGCGGATGGCGGCGAAGGCTTCGGCGCAGCCCAGTTCGCGATGTCTCGTTCGACCAGGACCGCTCCCAAGTGCGAACCGGGGCCGGCCCAGCCGCCATGGCCGTCCTCACAAGCATCGCCATCACCATGCTCCGGCGCCTCGGCTGGGACAACCCGGCCGCGGCCACCCGCCACCACTCGCGCAGCCCCGGAAGGGTCGCCAGACTGCTACCGCCAGCCAAAACGCGACCCCGACGGGGCACTGTCCGCCGACTATCCGACTGCGGAGCCGCGCGGACCACCAGGCTGCCCTCAAGCTCCGCTTCAGCTGCCGCCACTCTGGTCCGCCGCTCTTCTTCCTGCCTTTGCCTAAACTCGGGCGTCTTCTCGACTGTTACTTCGGCAGGCCTGGCTCCGAACCCCATGAACCCTTTTTTTTGCTCTTCGATGACCGTCACGATCACGTCCTGATTGCTCGATGCTCCTAGCTGCTCGATTCCTCTCCTGACCGCCTCCTCAATCGACTCGGCGGAAACCGTCACGCTATTGGGTCTCGGGCCCATGCTTCACTCCTTCCAGTGTTATCAACAAACAAGTTGGCTAACCGTCCTCTCTTGCTCGTGGCGATGGTATTCGCGCTTGATCCGCAACATCACAACCTCAATTGGTCTTGTTTGGGTCCATGTGGACTTCCCCGGCGTCCCCAGGCAAATCCCACGACTTGGCCGCCGCCCGCCCAACACCATCTGCTGCCCGCGCCCTGCCCCGGGGCCGCCCGCGGCCTGCCAATCGTCGCCGACAAGTGCCACATCGACGCCGGCATCGGGATCATCTCCGACCTGCGAGCTACTCGTGGCGAGGCGCATCGTCACTCTTGGCGGACTGTCTTGCTGCTGAGACGAACCTCTCCTCGAGGGCGTCGCTGTAGGTCTTGTAGACCCGGTACGCATTCTCCGGCTTGCCGTCCAGGAACAACGTGATGGTCGGGAGCACCATGTCCTCGTACATCGCCCGATAGATGGCCTCGCTGTCTTCGCGCTCCTCGATTCTTGACACCACTTGGGGGGCCACCTCGTAGTAGCGGGCCACGGCAGCGGGGTGGGTCGCCGTCACGTATTCATCGCGAAAACGCCTCAGCTCGGTCAATTCGTGGCAATCGTCATCGAACTCGTCTTGCAGCGCCTCCATGCAGGCGGAGGTCAAATAGCACAGCCCGCTGGAACTCGACCTCTTGTAATCCACGCATCGGTCGTAGCTCTTGTAGCAGGTGTTGTCCCGGATGTAGGTGCTTATGCTCCGATTCGTCGCTCCGCACACTAGATTGCCTTTGTAATGTGGACACTGCCCCACGACGGGCTCCTTTCAGTCATTCCGCCAACCAACCTGCCGCCCATCGGCCAGCGACGGCGATGGACGGGACCGCGCAAGACCGGAAGCAACTATGCCCCCCCCCTCGGCTTGTCAAGCGTTTTCGCGATCGGGCTTCCGACTTGGTTCTCACAAGGCCCGCCGCGGCGGCTCAGCGGATTTGTCTGACGGGAGGACCAGTGCCCCAGGCGCGATCTGCGGTCAGGGCTTGGCAATCCAATCGGGTCGCCAGGGCCAGGCAGAGGCGGCCGGCCAACGGCAGGCTCTCGCCGGGCCGCCAGCGGCGGGCCGCCCATTCGGCGTCCTCCACCGTGACTGGCGCGACCGACACTTGATATAGCCGCAGCAATTCGCGTGCCGCGTCCCAATCTCTGCCCGCCATGAGCATCTTCTGGGCGACCTCGCAGTAGTTGGCGGCGCCGCAGGCCGCGCCTTCGCCAAGCGCCCTCTCGACGGCCTGCCAACCCGGTTCCCGCAACAAGAAGGCCAAAACTGCCGAGGCGTCCAGGACCTTCACCCTCTGCCCTCGTCCTCGGCCTTGGCCGCAGCCCGCCGCTCCGCGAACAACCAGGCCAGCATTTCGCTGTGACCGGCGCAGTCCGCACGGACGCGGTCCAATAGCTGTTCTCGGGTCAAAAGGAGCGGGCCTTCGGGCGTTTCAACCAGGACAAGCTTGGTGCCGGGCGTGAAGCCCCAGCGCTCCCGATCAGCCTGGGGAATGACAACGCGCCCCTTGTCTCCCACCGTCATGACTCCTGTGCCACTCATGCTTAGAGGTTACCACTGGTCCCTGGGCGCGCCGACAGCCCGGCGGGCGGGGACGGCACCGGGCCTAAAGTGCCCAGGCGCCCCCGGCAAGGACCTGGCAAGCACCGGCAAGGACCCGACAAGGACGACCCTCACAGCCTGGCTTTCGGACCCAGGCGGGCCAGTCTCGCGGCGTTCCGGGTTCGGTTCCGCGACCGCGGCCGCCCCGCGCCGGTCGGGGGCTTCAGCCGCGCGCGGTCCAATCCTCGTGCCGGAGCGCCGCCACCCGGCCGAATTCCCTGACGTTGTTGGTCGCCAGGATGGCGCCGACGGCCAGCGCGTGGCCGGCGATGGCCGAGTCGTTGGGGCTGATCGGCTCACCCTTGCCCCGCAGGTCCGCCCGGATCCCGGCCGTCCGGTCGACGGCGGCTTGGTCCCAGGCCAGAACCCCGTCCAAGCGCCGCAGGAAATCGGTCAACAACGGCGCGAGCTTGGCCGGCGCTTTCGGGCCGAGCACGCCGTCTTTCAATTCCGAGTAGACGATGGCGGAGATCACCACCTGGTCGCCCCGCTCGGCGCAGCCGATCAGGCGGTCCCGCACCGCCGCATGGTGCCGCATGGCGAACGAGCAGATGTTGGTGTCCAGCATGTACAGGGCGGGCGCGGTCATTCGCCCTCCCCGATTCCGCCGAGGTCGGCTGGCCGCGACTGAACCACGTCATGACGCACCGCCAGAAAGTCGTCGTCGGCGGGTGGCAACTCAAAGAATGACCCCCAATCCGGCTTGACCGGCCGCATCGTGATGACGTCGCCGATTCGGCGCAATTCGACCTCTTTCGCCCCATGGAAGCCCATCTCGCGCGGAATGCGCACAGCTTGGTTGGCGCGGTTCATGAAGATCGAGGCTCTGGCGTGCGTTGACCCCGAAACTGCCATCGCAATACCCCTCCGTGTTCCAGTGTTCTTACTAGTTCGGGCATATGCTAGCGTATGCTCCGTGCCAGGGCGATCACCGGCGCTGGCGGCCAGCAGACTGTCACCCTCAGCACGGTTCGGGCGGGTCGCGCGGCTCGCCCGCCGCAGCGACCGCCCCGGCCTGCTCCAGCCGCGCGGTCAGCCCATAGAGGGCCTGGACGTTGTTCTCCAGCCGGTAATAGTGGCCGATGTAGGCGGCCTCCAGGCCGGCCAGGACCAGGCAGAGCGCGGCCAGGCCGCCCAGTGTCCAACCGTCCGGGTCGCCCGCCGCCAGATAGACCCCGAACGCGGCCAGCGCGGCCACCAGCAACCCGCCGAAAAAGAAGGTCACCAGCAGGTGAACCAACCGTTCATGCTGGAAGTTGCGGGTCTGCTCGCGATGGTGGGCGGCCAACCGGTCCAGCCCGCCCTGGTCCCCCGCGCCCTCAAGGGCGGCCAGGCGGCGTTCGACCTGTTCAATGTGGCGCCGTAGGGCCCGGTTCACAGCCCCATAGCCTACCGCCGCGACCAAACGACAGCCGGGCGACGCCCAACCCTCGGCCGGGCGACGCCCAACCCTCGGCCGGGTGGCGACGGCCGGGCGGGCGACCGGGGTCGGCGGCATCGGACGCCGGGGACAACCGACCGGGCCGCCAATAAGAATTGCTAAGCGATGCTACGATTCCTGCTATTAAGCTGTAGCAAACGTTAGCAAGCTGGCGGAGCCAGGGAGGCGGAGATCATGGATGCGACCCGGAACCCGTACAGCCCGGGTCCTGGGTTGGCTCCGCCGGCGCTGGCCGGGCGGGAGGACGACCTTCGGGCGTTCGACACAATTCTCGGGCGGGCGGAGCACGGGCTGGCGTCGAGTCCGTTGATGCTGGTGGGCCTGCGAGGAGTGGGCAAGACTGTGCTGCTGCGAGCCTTCCGGCAGCGCGCGGAGGCTGCTGGGTGGCATGCGCTGTCCTTGGAGGGCGAGACGGGGGCGGGAGCCGAGGCGCGGGTCGCCGCCCGCACGGCGCGGGAGCTCGACCTGCTGTCGCTCAAGTTCCGCCGCAGGCGCGGCCGAGCGGGCTTCGCTCGGGCACTGGCCTCAATCGAAACGTTCTCCGTGAACGCCGGCGTGACGGGCGCTGGCTTGACCGTCGCCTCCCGGCCCAAGGCGCCTGAGGCCTTCGACTTCGAGCTTCGCCTCTTCGAGGTCGTGGATTGCCTGGCCGACCGACTGATGCGGGACCGGGCCGGCCTGGCGGTCTTCGTGGACGAGTTTCAGGACTTGCCGCCCGTCGCGGCGGGAGCCCTGGTGGGGGTCCAGCACGCGGCCAGCCAGCGAGGCTGGCCATTCTATGTGATCGGCGCCGGGCTGCCGAACCTGCCCTCGGTGTTGGCGCGTCTGCGCAGCTACACGGAGCGTTACGCCTACCGGACCATCGGCCGCCTGGACGACGCGGCGGCATCGGCGGCCGTGGTCGGGCCAGCTGAACGGCTCGGCGTGGAGATCGCGGACGGCGCGGCGCGTCTGATGGTCGCCGAGGCCCGGGGGTACCCGTTCTTCTTGCAGACCTTCGCCTATGAGGCGTGGCTAGCGGGCGCCGACGACCGGATCGAGCCCGATGACGCCGAAGTGGCGATCAGTCGCGGCTACGACGCGCTGGAAGGGTTCTTCAGCGCCCGTTGGGACCGCGCCACCAGGGCGGAGCGCGAAGTGCTCCGGGCGATGGCGGAGCAGGCCCCGGCGCCCAGCCCGGTCACCGCTCTCGCCGCGCGCCTCGGCAAGCCCGTCGGGTCATTGGGACCGCCCCGCCGCTCCCTGATCGACAAGGGCTTGGTCTATGTTCCGGAACGGGGCCGACTGGACTTCACCGCCTTAGGCATGGCGGACTGGATCACCCGCCAAGACCCGCCGACAAGGTGACCCATCCCGCGCCCCACCCCGCGCCCCGGCCCGCCGCCCGCCGCCCGCCGAGTCTGAGAGGATAGGACACCGTGAGCCAACACCATGACACCTCCCACCTGCGTCCCGCCGTACCGGAGCGGCCGAGCCTCGACGGGCTCGAGGAAAAATGGGACCGGGCTTGGTCCGCCCAGGGCGCCTACGCCTTCGAGCCAGGCGCCCGGCGCGACGAGGTCTTCTCGATCGACACCCCGCCGCCCACCGTCTCCGGCTCCTTGCACGTCGGCCACGTCTTCTCCTACACCCACACCGACATCATCGCCCGCTTCGAACGGATGCGCGGCAAGAACGTGTTCTACCCGATGGGCTGGGACGACAACGGCCTGCCGACCGAGCGCCGGGTCCAGAACTACTACGGCGTCCGCTGCGACCCGTCGCTGCCGTACGACCCAGATTTCAGCCCGCCCCGCCAGGGCCAAGCGGGCGGCCAGGGGGCCAAAGCGTCCAAAGCCGCCGACCAAGTCCCGGTCTCGCGGCGCAACTTCGTCGAGTTGTGCGAACGCCTCTCGTCCGAGGACGAGAAGCAGTTCGAAGCCCTCTGGCGCCGCCTCGGCCTGTCGGTCGACTGGTCGCAGACCTACCAGACGATCGACGCCCACGCCCGCGCCACTTCGCAGTTGGCCTTCCTGCGCAACTTGGCCCGCGGCGAGGCCTACCAGCAGTTGGCCCCGACGCTCTGGGACGTCACCTTCCGCACGGCCGTCGCCCAGGCCGAATTGGTCGACCGCGACCAGCCCGGCGCCTACCACCGGGTCGCCTTCGCGTTGACGGACCCAATCTTGCCCGATGCCGCCGCCCCGGCCCCCAGCCCCGCCATCCACATCGAGACCACCCGCCCGGAACTGCTGCCGGCCTGCGTCGCCCTGGTCGCCCATCCGGACGACGAGCGCTACCAGCCGCTGTTCGGCCGCCACGTCAAGGTGCCGCTGTTCGGAGCCGAGGTCCCGGTGGTGGCACACCGGCTGGCGACGCCCGACAAGGGCTCCGGCATCGCCATGGTCTGCACCTTCGGCGATGTCACCGACGTCATCTGGTGGCGCGAACTGCACCTGCCCACCAGGGCGATCCTGGGCTGGGACGGGCGGATTCTGCCGGAGCCGCCGATGGGCGTCGACTCCCCCGCCGGAAAGGCGGCCTACCAGGAGTTGGCCGGGTTGACGGTCTTCTCGGCCCGCCGCCGGGTGGTGGAGATGCTGCGCCAATCGGGCGATCTGGAAGGCGACCCGCAGCCGATCACACACCCGGTCAAGTTCTTCGAGAAGGGCGAGAAACCGCTCGAGATCATCCCCACCCGCCAGTGGTATCTGACCAACGGCGGCGCCGACGAGGCGCTCCGCGCCCGGCTGCTGGCCCGCGGCGACGAGTTGACCTGGCACCCCGACTTCATGCGGGTGCGCTACCAGAACTGGGTCGAGGGCCTGAACTCCGACTGGTTGATCTCGCGCCAGCGCTTCTTCGGCGTGCCGTTCCCGGTCTGGTACCCGGTGGACCAGTTCGGCCACCCGGTCCACGACCGGCCGATCACCCCGCCCGAGGACCGGCTGCCGGTCGACCCGGCCAGCGACACCCCGGCCGGTTACCGGCCGGACCAGCGCGGCCAGCCGGGCGGCTTCATCGCCGACCCGGACGTCATGGACACCTGGGCGACCTCGTCCCTGACCCCCCAGATCGCCACCCGCTGGCGCGACGACCCGGCCCTGTTCGAGTCAACCTTCCCGATGGATCTGCGCCCGCAGGCCCAGGACATCATCCGCACTTGGCTGTTCGCCACGGTCGTCCGGGCCGATCTGGAGCAGCGCTCGCTGCCCTTCAAGGACGCCGCCATCTCCGGCTTCATCCTCGACCCGGACCGCAAGAAGATGTCCAAGTCGCAGGGCAACGTGGTGACGCCGATGGGCCTGTTGGAGCAGCACGGGTCCGATGCCGTCCGCTACTGGGCCGCCTCGGCCCGCCTCGGCACCGACGCGGCTTTCGAGCCCGGCCAGATGAAGGTCGGCCGCCGCCTGGCGATCAAGATCCTCAACGCCTCCAAGTTCTCCCTCTCCTTCCTGGCCGCCGGCCCTGAGACCAGTCCGCCCGATCGGCCGGGCGCCCCGCTGACACTCGACCCGGCCCTGGTGACCGAGCCGCTCGACCGCTCGATGCTGGCCAATCTAAACGCCGTGGTCGAAGCCGCCACCGAGGCGCTGGCGAACTACGACCACACCCGCGCCCTGGAAGTGACCGAGACCTTCTTCTGGACCTTCTGCGACGACTACATCGAACTGGTCAAAGCCCGCGTCAACGGCGCCGCCGGGGCCGTGGGCGAGGCCTCGGCCCGCGCCGCCCTGGGCCTGGCCCTGTCAGTCCTGCTGCGCCTGTTCGCGCCCTTCCAACCCTTCGCCACCGAAGAAGTCTGGTCCTGGTGGCACGCCGCCGGCCAGTCTGTCCACCGCCAGCCCTGGCCCGACCCGCTGGGCCTGCCCGAACCCGGCGACCGGGCCGTTTTGGCCGTCGCCGGAGGCGTCCTGGGCGCGCTTCGCAAAGCCAAGTCCGAGGCCAAAGTCTCCATGCGAACCGAGTTGGCCGCCGCCACCGTCGCCGTCCCGGCCGCCCTGGCCCCGGCCGCGGTAGCCGCCAAAGCCGACATAACCGCCGCCGCGCGGGCGCACCAACTGACCCTGGCGGCATCGGACACCGAAACAATCGACCTGGTCTCCGCCACCCTCCAGCCGTAAACCCGCCACTCACTCGCGGCGCAAGGTCTCCGGGGTCAGGTGGACGCGGGTCAGGGGCATGGTCACGGCCACGACCAGGGCGGCGCCGAGGAGCGCGGCGCCCAGGGCCAGGCCCAACTGCGGCCAGGGCACGTCCACGTAGCCGCGGCGCCAATCGGGCAGCCAGTAGCAGGCCAAGATCGCGCCGCCGCCCACCGCGCCCAGGCTGATCGCGCCCACCAGCGGGGCCGCCACCTGCAAAGCTTGCGCCCGGCGCAGGACCGGCGCGGGCACCCCGAGGGCGAACTGGCGGGCCAGGACGGGGCGGCGCTCCTTGGCCCGGTCGATCGCCGTGATGGCCAGGTTCAGCATCGCCACCGCCACCGCCAGGGCGATCAGCGCCCAAAAACCGGTCAGCAGCATCGCCTCCTCGCGGTAGTAGTAGAGCGTCTCCCGTGCGCCACGAGGCGCATGGCGATATCCCCCGTTCAGCGGGGGCCTACTCGGAAGGAGGTAGGCGGGTCTGATGGCTTACCTGATGGCTGAAAAGCCGAGGGGACCGTAGCATGCCAGG
>JAIROU010000394.1 GCA_031257375.1 Bifidobacteriaceae bacterium | reverse complement strand
GCCTCCTGGCAAAGGCAGAGCCCGCCGTCCGCAGACTCGGGCCGGGCCGGCTCTGACACCCCGGCGCCCGGACCTGGCCCGGTCAGTTTATGGGCGCGATCCATTCGAGGCGGGTGCCTCGGCCGTTGGGGCCGGCGGTGGCGGTGAAGATGCCGCCGCGGGCGAGGGCGCGGTCGGCCAGGTTTGACAGCCCCGATTGGCGGCGCTGGCCTTGGGGGAGGCCGAGGCCGTCGTCCTCGACCACGGCGGTGACCTGGCCGGGTCGCCCGCCGGGCGAGCCGGGCGAGGCCAGGCCCACGGTGACGGTGACCGAGGCGGCTTTGGCGTGGCGCCCGGCGTTGGACAGGCCCTCGCGGACCACGGCGACTAGGTCGTCGGCCAGCGACGGCGAGACGAGGGCGTCGGCGGCGGCCGACCCATCGGCATCGGGCACCGACCCCATGGCCTGCCCGTCGACCAACAGGACCAACGACGGCGCGAAGCCGAGCAGCGCCCGGGCGGTGGAGGCCTCTTGGCGCAGGCGTTCGGCCAGGGGGTCGCCGACGCCGGTGCCGCGCAGGTGCGAGACGATCGAGCGGATCTCCCGGACGGTCGAGTCGATCGAGTCAAGCGCGCTGGTCAGGGTCTTGACCAGGCCTTCGGGCTCGACCCCGGCGGCGGCCGCGCGGCGGGCCGACTCCAGCCTCATGCCGGTGGCGAACAACTGCTGGATCGCCAAATCGTGCAGGTCGCGGGCGATCCGCTCGCGCTCGGACACCAAAGCCGACAAGTCTGAGGCGTGGCGGGCCTCGGCCAGGACCAGGGCCAAGGCGGCCTGGGCGGCGAACGACTCGGCGGTCGTCAAATCGGCCTGGTCGAAGGACGCCGCGCCCTTGACTCGCAGCAGGAGCATCACGCCGACCGACCGCCCGGAAGTGCGCATGGGCGCGTACAGGGCCGGGCCGTACTCGCGCAGCTGCGGCACCCGCATGGTGTAGGCGCCGGCCAGCGAGTCCACGATCATGCCGATCCCCTCGGTCAGGACGGTGTGGGCGCGCCCGTCGGCCGGCATGCGGGTGCCGACCAGCGACTCGGCCCCGGCGCCCTCCGCGATCTCGATGATCAACTGCTCGCCCACGGACGGCAGGATCAAAGCCGCCGCCGCCGCCGCGGCCACATCCTTGGCCTGCGAGGCGATCACGGTCAGGGCCTCTTCTTCCTCGGCCCCCGACAGCAGCATGGTGGTTATGCCCTGCCCGGCCGCCAGCCAACTCTCGCGCCGCTGCGAGGCCTGGTAGAGCCGGGCGTTCTCGACCATCACGCCGCCGGCGGTGGCCAGGGCCGCCGCCATGTCGGCGTCCGCCCGGGTGAACCCGCCCGGTTTGTTGACCAGGTAAAGATGGGCGAAGACGGTGTGCCGCACCCGCACCGGCACGGCCAGCAGGTTGCCCACGGCCATGTCCGCGTCCGGCGGCAGGCCGACCAGCGGCGGGGGCAGTTCGTCCAGGATCAGCGGCTCGTGGGTGGGCACGCGCGCCACCAGCGCCATGGCGCCGCGGAATTGGAGCAGCCCGGCGGCCAGGGCGGCCCCCGCGCCGTGGGTGTAAAACCGTTCGTCGATGCCGCGCCCGTCCAGCACGTTGACCGCGCCAGCTTGGGCGCCGGTCAGCTCGGGCGCCACTTTGACGAGTTCGGCCAGCACCTGCGCCAGGTCGAGCCGCCGCGACAGCGAGACCACCGCGTTCAGCAATTCCGTCTCCGCCTTGGCCGGACCAGAACCCATAGCCTCCATTATCACTCGCCAATCGGGTTGACCCGACCGGCCTGGCCGTCGCCCGTGATGGCGGCGCGGGACTGCTGGTCGCGCCCGCCCCGGGCTCCCGGAGGCCGGCGAAAAAGTCGGCCTCCTAGCCCAGGACTCTGCTTGCCTTCCTGGGGCCGCGCCGTAGGCGGGGAGTTTCCGCTGGTCAGCCTTCGGCTGCCCCTCGCGGGCACGGCCGGGCCGTGGCTATTCACCACGGCCCTAGGAGCCGCCGGTGACCGCTTCGCCCGATCTGGGGAGTCATTTTGCGCGTCTCGGGAAATCTATGTAGTCGTTTAAGGCGTCAAGTCCGTTTGCCACTTGGCCAAATGGCGGGGCGACCGCCCCGGGGGCGCGCAAAATGCCTACATAGATCTCGGCAGACGCGCAAGAAGACTACCCAGATCGCGTCGACCCCTCGGAAGACCGCGCTTCACGCCCAATCCGGGGGTCGTCCTTGGCTTTCGGACTGCGAATCCGAAGGTTGCGCGGGCCGCAGCCGGCCGCCGTCCAGGCGGTACACCAGGTCGGCCCCGGCCAGGGTGTCCGCCTGGTGCGAGACCACTAGCAGGCCGCGCCCGTGGGCGCGGGCGGCGGCGATCAATTCTGTGGTCAGGCGCCGACCGGCGGCGGCGTCGAGGTGCTCGGCCGGCTCGTCCAGGAGGATGTGCCGGGCCGGCGAGACCAGCGCCCGAGCCAGCAGCAGCCGTCGCCGCTCGCCCCCGGACAGCGATTCGGCCCCGGAGCCGAGCAGGGTCCCGATGCCGTCTGGCAGCCCGGCCAGCCATCCGTCCAGCCCGACCCGCCCCAGCACGGCGACGGCCTGGTCCTCGGTCAGTTGGCCGTTGGCCACTCTCAGGTTCTCCAGCACGGTGGTGGCGAAGATGTGCGCGTCCTCGGCGATGAAGGCGGCCGTGGCGCCCCTGGCCTCGGAACTGAGCCGGCTGAGTTCGCGCCCGTCCACGCTGACGCTGCCCGCCTCCGGCTCGATCAGCCCGGCCAACGCCGCCAGCAGGGTGGTTTTGCCCGCCCCGGACCGCCCCACCAAGCCGATCGCTTGGCCCGGCGCCAGCTTCAGGTCGACGCCCTGGACCACCGGCCGACCGGGCGTCCACCCAGCGCTCAGCGACCGGGCTGTCAAGACCCCGCCGGGCGCCTGAGGCCCAGCCGAGCGCTCCAACCGCCCGCCCCTGGAACCGGCCTGATGGTCGTCGGGCAGCGCGGCATCCCCAGGCCCGCGAACTGGCGCTTCGGGGGAGTGCCCGGCCTCGGCCAGGGCGACGATCCGGGCGGCGGCCGCCCGCGACTTGTAGACCTGGGCGGCGGCGGCCGAGAGCCCGGCCACCGATTCGAAGGCGGCCAGCGGCGTCAGCACGATCACCGCCACCTCGGTGGCCGAGATGGCTCCCGCGCCCCAGGCGGCGGCGGTCAGCACCAGCGTCAGGATCAGCGCCAGGCCGGAGCCGACCTCGGTGACGGCGCCGGCCAGGGCGGATGGTTTGGCGGCCGCGTCCACAGCCGCTGCCAGCCGCTTCTCCTGGGCTTTGAGCACGGCCTCGGCCTGCGGCAGCTGCCCGGTGACCCGCAACTCGGAGGCGTTCTCGATGATCCCCAAGGCCGAGGCCGAGACCTCGGCGCGGGCGGCAGAGGCCTTGAGCTCCGAGATTCGGGCCGACCGGAAGGTCAGGAGCGGGCCGCCAACGGCCACAAATGCCAGGCAGGCGAACACGGCCAGCCCGGCCGGCGGCCAGAACAGGCCCACCGCCAGCGACGAGCCGACCACCAGCACCAACGCCACCAGCGCCGGGATGATCCCGCGGACGACCAGGTCACCGACGTCGTCGATGTCGGCGCCGACCCGCGCCAGCACGTCGCCGCGCCTGAAGGCGGCCGCCCCGGCGCCGGACCCGGCCGCCATGCGCTCGTACAGGCGGACCCGCAGATTGGTCATCCCGCCCAGGGCCACGCGGTGCGCGGTCAGCCGCTCGACGTACCGCGAGACGCCCCTGGTGATGCCGAACGCCCGCACGCCCACCACCGCCACCTGCAGCGACAGCACCGGCGGCATCTGCGAGGCGCGGACGATCAGCCAGGCCGAGGTCCCGGCCAGGGCGACCGAGGCGGCCTGGGTCAGGGCGCCGAAGAAGACGGCCGCCGCCAGCTGGCCGAGCCTCAGCCCGGTCAACCCGATCGCCCGCCGCAACGGGTGGTGGACCGGGCCTTCCAAGGCCGCCCCCGGCTCGGTCGCGCGGTCGGACGGCTGGGCTCCCCGGCTCACGGCGCCGCCCCCGTCCGCCCCGCCGGCGCCGCCGGGCCGTTCTCATCCGTCGAGTCCGCCGATGCCGCCGCGCCCGTCCGCCCCGCCGATGCCGCCGGGCCGCTCTCGTCCGCCAAGCCTGCCGATGCCGCCGCGCCCATCCGCCCCGCCGATGCCGCCGAAACCGCGAATGGCGCCCCGCCCGTCCGCCCCGCCGACGCCGCCGGGCCGGTCTGGTCAGCCGAGCCCGCCGAGCCGGCCGGGGCCGCCGCCGATCTCACCGGGACCTCCCGGTCGGCCCGGCCGAGCAGGGCCGGACGGTGGGCCACCAGCAAGACGGTGCGCCCCTGGCGGTGGAGAAGGGCGATCGAGTCGAGGATGGCCGCCTCGGTGGCGGGGTCGAGATGGGCGGTCGGCTCGTCCAGGATCACCAGCGGCTTGTTACGTCTAAAGGCGCGGGCCAAGGCCAGGCGTTGGCGCTGGCCAACCGACAATCCGACCCCGCCCTGGCCGATCCGGGTCTGCCAGCCCTCCGGCAACTCGTCCACCACGGTGTCGAAACCGGCCGCCGCGGCGGCCGCCGCCAGCGCCGCCGGGACCTCGGCCCCAAGCCCGGGCTGGTCGTAGGACTCAAGCAGGTTCTCCAGAACGGTCCCCGGCAGCAGCACCGGGCGTTGCGGCACCCAGGCGATCTGGTCCCACCAACCGGCCAAGTCGGCATCGGACAAATCGACGGCCGGGCCGCCATCGGCCGGCTCGACCAAAACCCGGCCCCGGTCCGGCCTGGTCAACCCCAGCAGGACCGACACGGCGGTCGACTTGCCGGCCCCGTTCGGCCCGCTCAGCGCGGTCAGGGAGCCGGGCTCGAGGCGGAACGACAACCCGGCCGGGGCCTCGTAGTCGCGCCCCGGCGGGCGGACCGAGACGGCATCGAACACGACGGCCGCGCGCGACAGGTCCGGCGCGGGGAGGCGGCCCACCTCCGGCAGCGGCAGGCTGAGCAGGTCGAAGGCCCGGTTGGAGGCGGCCACGCCGCTGGCCGAGGCGTGGAAGTGGGCGCCCACGTTGCGCAGCGGCAGGTAGATCTCGGGCGCGATCATGATGATGGCCAGCCCGGAGACCAGCGACATCCGCCCGGCCTGGAGGCGCAGCCCGACCGAGACGGCCACCAGCGCGACCGACAAGGTGGCGATCAACTCCAAGGCCGCGCCGGACAGGAAGGCGATCCTGACGGTCGCGAAAGTGGCCTTCTGGTGGGCCTGGGACAGTTCGCGCACGCGCGCCGCCGGGCCTTTCTCCCGGCCCAGGGCCTTGAGCGTGGGCAGGCCCGTGATCAGGTCCATCACCTGCGCGCCGAGGTGGGTCATGGCGCGCAGGCGGCGGGCCGAATAGGCCTCGGTCAGCCGTCCGATCAAGACCATGAAGACGGGTATCAGTGGCACCGTCAGGAACATGATGACGGCTGACAGCCAGTCCACGAACCCGGCCACCACCAGCAGGATCGGCGTCACCGTCACCACCATGCCGAGTTGCGGCAGGTAGCGGGCGAAGTAGGCGTCGAGCGCGTCCAGCCCGCGGGTGGCCAACTGGGCGGCTTTGGCCGCCCCGCCCTCGGCCTCGAAGCGCGGCCCCAGGGCGACCACGTGCCGCAGCACGGCGCCGCGCAACTGGGCGATGGTGCTGATGGCGGCCCGGTGCGCGAAGCGCTCCTGAGCCCAGGCCACGCCGATCCGTACGGCCACGATCGCGGCCACCATGATCAAGCTCCGAGGCAGCCAGCCCGGCCCGGTCCGCCCGCCCGAGGCCAGCGTCCCGATCACCCGCGCCACCACCATGGCCTGGAACACCACCGCCACCGACATGGCCACACCCAGCGCCGCGGTCAGGATCATGTAGCCGCGCGCCGCGCGCGCGTGCCGGATCAGGCGGGGGTCGAGAGGCTTCATCAACGGCCGATCCTACAACCGCCGGCCCCCGCGCCGCCCCGCCGCCGCCGAAACCGATCAACGGCGCAGGGTGGGGAAGGGCGCCACCGCGACGCCATCGTCCCGGGTGTGGGCGAAGCCGTTGGCGGTCACCACGACCAGGGCGGTGGGCGCCCCCATCTTGGCGTGGTCCACCCGCGAGGCGACGCGCCGCAGCGCGCTGGCGGCTCCGTCGACGGCGCCGAAGCCGAGCTTGACCTCGAAGGCGGCCCAGGTCCGATCCGGGAGGACCAGTACCGCGTCTAACGCGGCGCCGCCCGAATCGCGGTAGCCGAACAACCGGCCGCCCAAGGATTCCGCATAGACTCTGAGGTCGTGGACAACTAGTGACTCGAACAGCAATCCGAAGTATTGCAGATCGGCGGTGAGGCTGGGGACGGTCAGGCCCAGTGCCCCGCCGGCCAGCGCTGGGTCGGCCAAGTGGCGTTTCGGCGTCTTGCGCAACGTGGCCGCTGATCGCAGGTGCGGCGACCAGGCGGGGAGGTCGTCGACGAACATCAGCCGGGTCAAGGCGTCATAGTATTCGGCGGCGGTCTCCTCGCGGAATGATCGGTCGCCGCCGCGGGCGTCGGCCGTGATGGTCGCCATCGAAGCCTCGGTGGCGGTGTAGCGGGCCAGCGAATCGATCAGGGCGCGCACTTTGATGGGGTCGCGGCGCTTGGCCGCGTTTTCCGCGCTTGGTTTTTGGGGAATCGGGGGTTTTCAGGGGGGCGGGTTGATGGCTTGTCTGGGGGCTGTGGGCAGGTCGGGCCAGTTCTCTCGGGCTTGGGCGGCGGCTAGGGCGAGGCCGCGCAGTTGGTCGACCGGGGCGGTCAGGCGCCGGTTGTTGGCGGCCCGGTCTCCGTCTTGCCGCAGGCCTTAACGCCCGTCACCACGACGGCCCCGGAGTGGGCCAAGCGGCGGCGCAACTCCTGATCGGCCAGGCGCTGGCGATAGTCCATGGGGCGATTCTAGCTCCAACCGGACGATTGTCGTCCCGCTAACCGGATGATTGTCGACCCTGCAGCCGGATGAATGCGCAGGCGGCCTGGCCGGCCACCGCCGCTGACAGGGCCACCCAAGCGCCGCGGTCAGGATCATATGGCCGCGCCGCCGCCGGTTATCGGGTGTCCGATGCCGCCCCGCCGCCGCGCCAGCGTCACAGGCCGAGCGCCACCCCCAGCGCTCGGGCGACCCCCGCCATCGCCGCCGGGCTCAACGCCCCGGCGTGGCGGTGCGGGTCGTCGTCGTAGATCACGGTGATGTCGTCACAGAGGACCGATCCGGCGACGGATTCGCCGCCGCCGAGCCTCACGATTGATCGCAGCGGCGGCTTGGGAGTGGTCGTGATTCGCACGGCCAGGGCTGATCCAAGAGCGTTGTTGCGCCCGTTGTTGGACACCACGAGCCACCGCTTCTCGCCCGCGCCCAGGTCTGCGAAGTACACGTTGCCGCGGATGAAAGCCATGTCGCCCGGGCTCAATCGGTCAGGCGGTCGCGACGGGGGCGCAAGGCGGCGGCGGTGGCGCGGTCCTCGTCATCGAGCGCCGCCGCATAGGCGGCGTAGCTGGCCTGGATGACTTCTTCGGCGATTCTCTTCGCGCCCAGGTCGACCAACATGGCGAGGATTCTGGCCTCGGACTGGTGGGGAGGGATCTGGCCTGCGACCGCCTCGGCCGCGGCGCGCTCAGGCGTGCCGGCTGTGCGGATGGCGGCGACAAGCGCCCGCCGCTCAGGAGTGATCGGAATGGACTTGCGCACGGCCGGCGACATGCTTTCGACGGTACCACGGCGCCGCACGCCACGCCGCAGTTGGTGGGTCACATTTTGCGGCATCGTCCGCCGCCCGCAGGCTAGTATTACCAATTGCCCATTGCGGTAGCATCAGTGGTATGAAACTGAGTATCAGCCTGCCCGCGCGCGATGTCGAGACGATCGACCGTTACGCCGCCGCCGAAGGCCTGCCGTCGCGCTCGGCCGCCGTCCAAGCGGCCGTGGCGCAGCTGCGGGAACTGGGCCTGAAAGAGGACTACAAGGCGTCGTTCCGCGAATGGGCGGCCGACCAGTCGAACCAGGCCTGGGATGCGGTCGCCGCGGACGGGCTGGCCGATGAAGCGTGGTGAAGTGTGGTACGTCGACCTGGAACCGACCAAGGGCGCTGAAGCGAACAAAACCCGCCCGGTCGTCATCGTCAGCCGGGACGCCAACAACCAGGCCGTCGCGGAACTGGGCCTGGGGGTGGTCACCGTTGTCCCCATGACCTCCAACACCAGCCGCGTCTATCCGTTCGAGGTGCTGTGCCCCCAATCCGCCAGCGGGCCGCCGCGCGCCTCGAAAGCTCAGATTCCGCAGCTCAGAGCCATTGACGCGGCCCGCTTTCAAGAAGTCGCCGGCCGCCTCGACGCCGCCACCATGCGCCAAATCGACGCCGCGCTGAAACTCCATCTCGCCATCGAGTAGGCGCGGCGGGGTCGGAGCGGGCTATGAACCCGCGCCCGCCGCAGGCCTCGCGAATCTCCGAGAAGGCCGAATCCCATCCCCTCCCCATTCCGCGCCCGTCCTAAGCTCCAGGCCGGACCTGGCGGACGCGGACGCCTGGCAAGGCGGCAAAGGCGGCTTTGGCGTGGGCGGAGACCGGCAGTCGGCCGGTCTGGGCGGCGTGCGCCGCGATGATCAGGCCGTGCGCGCCTGGGACCAGCCCGGCGGCGCGGCTGTGGGCCAGCAGACGGGCGTGCCAGGCGGCGGTCTCGGCGTCGTAGCCGAGCACTTCGACCCCGGCCACGATGGCGTCCAGCGCAGCCTGGCGATGATGAAAGTCTCGTCTTGTTCGACGCCGTAGAGCATGTCCTTGAACCCGCGCGAGGCCTGGGTGGCGGTCAACACCTTCACGCCGCTGCGGTATCACATCAATCAGAATCCTTTCGCCTGGCCGGACGTGCCCGGCGAACGCCCCGCCAGGCAGGGCCGGCCGCCCGAGACAGGGTTGGGTTGGCCACCCACAGGTCGACCCGGCTCGCCATGTGGCACGCGGTGCTATGGTTGGCCCGTGGCCAGCGAGCAGACGATTAGCCAGCGGGACTTGCGGCTGCGCTCACGAGAAATAATGGACGCCGTTGAGCGGGGCGAGGCGTTCGCGGTCACCCGCGGCGGGCGGCCGATTGGCCGCTTGGTGCCCCAGCCGCGCAAACGGACGTTCCTCGGGCGCGAAGAGTTCGTCGCCCTCGGGCGTGGCCTGCCGACCATCGACGCCGCCGTCTTCCGGGCGGATCTCGACGCCTTGTCCGACCAGTTCGCCGCCGACCCTTTCGCCCGCTGACGCCATGGCCGACGGGCTGCTGGACACCAACATTTTGATTCACTGGGCCGCCCTTGAGCCGGAGCATCTGCCGGACTGCGCCGCCATCACGGCCATCACCATCGCGGAGTTGGCGGCGGGCGTGCACGCGGCCGGCGATCCGCTCGAGCGCGCCCGTCGGCTCGAGCTGCTGCAGCGCGCCGAGAGCGAGTTCGCGCCCTTGCCCTTCGATCTGGCGGCCGGGCGCGCCTACGGCCTGATCGCCGCCGCCGTCCGGCGGAGCGGCCGCTCGCCGCGCAGCCGAGTGGCGGACCAGATGATAGCGGCCGTCGCGGCGTCGCGAGGGCTAGCCCTTTACACCACCAACGCGCGCGACTACGCCGGGCTCGACGCGGTTATCACCCTGGTCTCGGTCGCCCGGCCGTCATAGTGTCTGCAGAGGGTCCGGCGGCGGACGGGTCCTCGGGTCGATTGTCCAGTGCCGCCGGGCCTCCCGCGGCCGTCAGTTGCCCGGTGCCGCCGTGAAGCGGGCCCGGTCAGTGGCGCGGTCGAGGACGGCACCGGTCTGGTTGTGGCGAGGTCCTACGCGGCTGGGCCTGGCCGGGGGCTTGGTATGTGGATGTGGCGCGGATCGTGGTGGTGAGGGCGTTGGTGCGGTGGGCTGGTGTGGGTTGGGACGGCGGGGAAGTGGAGATTGAGCCGGCGGGGTGGACGGGTTGGCGCGGCGGCTTTTGCGAGCTCCGGCGGGCGGCACCGGCCCAGGGGAGTGGCTCGAAGCCGGTAGCCCGTCGGCGGGGCTGGGGCCGCGCGCTGGGCGGGCTGGTTCGCCGGGGTCAGCGGGTTCGGGCGCGGGGCTGGCAGTTGGGCGGGGTGGGGGGGATGTCGCTGGCGGTTTTGTTCCGGGTTTTGCCGTAGGCCAGGGTCGTCAGGCCGCGCCCGGCGCCGGCGTACGCCTCGGGCCTGGTGGTGTACATGGGGGACTTGTAAACCACGGCGGTGGCCGCGCACAGCAGGTCGGCGCGCGACAGCCCGTGGGGGTTGCTGCTCGGCAGGTTGAACGCGATCTCCGTGTATTCGGCCAGGACCTCCTCGTCCACCGGGACGGGCGTGGTCACGTGCCAGCTCCGGCTGCCCCTGCCGGAGTCGTTGTCGGTGCGGAGGCGGGCCAGCGCAACTTCGGTGGCCAGGGCCATGGAGATGAACAGGGCGTCGCCGGGGCGGAACTTGGTCGGGCGCAGCCCGGCCAGCAGCACCGACAGGTCGACCGTGACGATGGTGTCCGACGGGCCGGGGACCTCCGGTATCGCGGTGCGACGTTTGTTGGGGGGTTGCGCCGGACCGGCCGGCGGAGCCAGTTTGAGGTCGAGTATCCCCATGGGCCCCTCCCAGCCGACCTCGACCACGTCGGCTTCCCGGTCGAGGTTCCAGACCGGGGGTTTTATCAGGTAGCGGTTGGTGCGCGCGTAGGCCACCTCGACGGGCCTGCCGTCGGCGTCGACCGCGGTGTAGGCCCATGGGACGGTCTCGTCGTCCGGGGCCGAGCCGGACAGGTCGGGTATCTGCCCGGCCGGCACGATGACCCGCATGGGAGGTTTTCGATACGGCCCCGGGCCGGGGCGGGCCAGCCCGGCCCGCAAGTATTCCCGCGGGTCGATCACCAACCAAGAATCCCGCCCCTTGTACCCGTGCGCGTCCACGGACCTGATCGTAGCGAACCCAAGCCGGTGTCCGCAATGCTACTATCAGCGCGGAAGCCCGAGCCCGAGGAGATGCCCCCATGCCACGACGGCCCTTTTTGTCGATGAGGAAGCTCGTCTGCTGCGCGGCGGCTTTGGCGTTGTCCGCGCCGGGCTTGTCGGCGCTCCAGGCCCCGGCTCAGGGCGCGACCGCAAACGTGTGCGACCCGTCGCCTGAGTTCACCAACCTGCGGACTTCGAGCGCGCGCTGCATCAACGGCACTCTTGTGCGCTCACGCGGCTACAACGGTTGCCTCATGTCCAAGCGCGGCCCGGAGAGGATGGTCTACCAGCGAAACGAGTGCTACGGGAATGAGGGGTCCGAGAACACCTATATCGAGTCGATAGCCCAAGCCAGGCTGGTCCAGTGGTACAACTACGACTTGGCGGATCGATACCCGGGCGAGGGCGTGGATCCCTATGAGGATGGCGACCCCGCCAAACGGGAGGAGGCGGAGGTGAACCAGTGGTCCGGGGTGGTCACTTCCGCGATCCAATGGGAGCTGCGGACCACCCGTGCCGATGGGGCAGGCGACGTGGTCGCCGGCGGCCGCGCGGACGTGGTGATGGTCGACGAGGACTGGGAGCATCCCGATACCAACCTTGTCGAGGTGATCGAGATCAAACAAGGTGAGGAAGGCAGTTCGGCGATTGGCCAAGCCTTTGAGCAGGCGGACGGCTATGTCACAGCGATGCAGTTGAACCTGGGCTGGTCCAACGCGCGGGTCAAGGACATGCGCGAGTACTCCGACCAGTTCAAAGTGGCAGTCGAGTGCACGCGCGAGGAGGGTGGCCGGACCAGGGAGACTTCCGCCCTGGAGACTTGGCGAGCCGTGGGGCTACGAGGCGGCGTGGTGACGGTCAACAAGACCGCTGACGCGGACTGTGACAAGGAGTTCAATAAGGACCCGAGCGAGGACAAGAAGGCCGCAGAGAGAGCGAACGAGAACTCGCAGGCGCCGGCGGACCTGCCGTCGCCACCCAGGCCGCCGAAGGCCCCAGGCCTGTCTGCGCCGCCGGTGATCCCGCCCGTGATCCCGGTGGTGCCGCCGGTGGTGGTGCCGCCGACTGGTCCGGCGGCTCCGGTCCCGACGCCCACCCCGCCCACGCCGGTGCCGCCGCTCCCGCCGGTGCCCCCGACTGGGCCGGAGGTGCCGCGCAGGGCGCCGATCAATTGGGACACGTTCAGGATTTCGGGATGCTTGGGCGCCGTTAACAGCGTGTTCAGGGGTCCGGGCGATGGGACGGTCTCGCGTCAGGCGTTTGCCTGCCTGCAATTGGTGGACATGTTGGAAATGGGCTTGAGCGCCGACCGTTTGGCGGATGATTTCACCCAGGATGAGTTGTTGCTGCTGCAAGGGGCGCTCGAGGAGCGGGGGTTTGGCGACTTGGCGGACGAGGTGGCCGCCGCCCTGGAGGCGGCTTTTGGCGAGGCCGAGGATGAGGAGCCACCGGTGGCGCGGGACCCGATTGTGATTGACACTGCCGGTGACGGGTTCGCGCCGACCACGACCGCTGATGGGGCGTACTTCGATTTGGACGCGAACGGGTATGCCGAGCGGATCAACTGGGTTCGAGGCGACGACGAGTTGTTAGCCTGGGACAGGAATGCCAACGGCCGGATAGACAATGGCTTGGAGGTCTTCGGGGATGGGACGCGGCTGACTTCGGGCGGGCTTGCGGGAAGCGGGTTCGAGGCCTTGGGCGAGTTGGACTCGAACCAGAATGGTGCCATCGACCCGGACGACCTGCGTTGGGCGGATCTGGTGTTGTGGCGGGACGAGGCGAACCTCGGCAAAGCCGACGCCGGTGAGTTGCGCGGTTTGGACGCTGCGGACGTGAAGTCGATCTCCTTGGAGACCTCGCGGCTTGATCAGACGGTCGATGTCGGCGTGGTGCTGGGCGAGGCGTCGCAGGTTGTGTTCGGTGACGGGCTGGTCCACGAGGCGGCCGAGTACTGGGTCAGCGCCGTGAACTGGGACACTGTCGAGGCCGAGATCGATGACGGCGCGGGTGTGCCTTGGGATGTCGCGGTGTTGCCGAACGTGAGGTCGCTGGGATCTGTGCCGTCGTTGCACCGGGCGATTGTCGCGGACGAGGACGGCCGGATCCGCCAACTGCTGGAGGACTTCGCCTATTCCCAGGATGTCGCCGAGCGCGAGGGACTCGTGGAAGAGTTGGTGTTCATGATCACGGGGGCTGACCAAGTGGCCCCTGGCTCACGAGGCGCGAATTTCGACGCCCGGAAGCTGGCCGCGATAGAGGCGGTCTTGGGCAGGGAATTCGACGGCGTGTCCGGCCGCAATCCGAACTCCCCGGCGGGCGCGGTCCTTGAGGGCGCGTGGACCCGGCTGTTCGAGATCTACTATTGCGAGCTTCTGTACCAAACTCACTTGTCGGGTGTTTGGCTGGCGCTGAACTCAGGCGTGGTCGCGGAGAGGCGCCTAGACACGACCGGAGTCATGGAGGTCATTGAGGGACTGGACCCGGAGGACCCTGGGACTGATCTGTTCCTTGCCGACCTAGGCCGGTTCTTGTTCTATCTCCAGCAGGGCGGGGTTAACCATAGTTCCCGGCTGGTTTTCCTACCACGTGATGGTCTCTGGGATTTGGAGTTTGAGCGCTTCGGCAGCCTGCTTCATTTTCTTGACGGGCTCTTGGATGATCGC
>JAIROU010000375.1 GCA_031257375.1 Bifidobacteriaceae bacterium | reverse complement strand
CATGAAGGTCCATCTGGACTGTTTCCACATGATCCGGGAAGAAAAGAGTTTTTCCGGGGCGGTTAAAACCTGCGGAAAGGAATATCTTGGATACGTCCATGTAAACGAAAATGACCGGGGTATTCCCGGCACGGGCCTTGTTCCCTTCGACGAATTTTTCCGGGCCCTCCTGAGCGTTGGTTATACCGACCCGGTCACCATTGAATCCTTCGATCCCAGTTTTGAGGAACTGAGCGGAAACTGCGCTATCTGGAGGAAATTCGCCGAAAGCGGCGAAGCCCTTGCCATTGAAGGTCTGGCTAATCTTAAAAAGATTGCGGCGAAGATCTAGGGCAAGGTGAGACCGTCTCCGGGGCTATGTTGATTTTGAAGGCCCCCGGCAGCGGCTGCATCCTAAGACGTGAACATGGGAGCGCCGATGCGAACGACCCTGGTCAGCGCCACCAACGGCAAGTCGACCACCACCCGGATGATCGCGGAGGCGCTGCGGGCGCTGGGGCCGGTGGCCCACAACTCGACCGGCGCCAACATGGCGGCCGGGCTGGTGACGGCGCTGGCGGAGGCCCGCCAAGCCGAGTTCGCCGCCCTCGAAGTGGACGAGGCGCACCTGCCGGCCCTGGCCCAGGCGACCGGGGCCGATCAGCTGGTGCTGATGAACCTGAGCCGCGACCAACTCGACCGCGGGAGCGAGGTCCGAATGCTGGCCGACCGCTGGCGCGCCCTGGCCGCGGGCCTGCCCGCCGGGGTCGAAGTGTTCGCCAACGCCGACGACCCGATGGTGGCCTGGGCGGCCGCCGCCGCGCCGCAGGTCACCTGGGTCGGCTGCGGCCAGTGGTGGACCGACGACTCGGCGCTCTGCCCCGACTGCGGCGCCCCTCTGCGCCGGCCGGCCGGGCGTTGGTCGTGCCCGCGGTGCGGTTTGGCCCGTCCTAAGACCGATTGGTTTGTCGCGCACGATGCCGCCGAGATCGTCACGCCGAGCGGCCCGGTTCGCCCCCGCCTGGCTTTGCCCGGCCGCTTCAACGTCGCCAACGCCGCCATCGCTTTGGCCGCGGTGTCCGCCCGGGGCGTCGGCGCCCAGGCCGCCCTCGATGCGTTCGCGCAGGTCACCGACGTGGACGGGCGTTATGTGCGGACCCATGTGGACGGGCGCGAGGCGCGGCTGCTGCTGGGCAAGAACCCGGCCTCTTGGACCGAGATGATGCAACTGGTGGCCGAATCCCCGGCCCAGTTGGTGACGGTGCTGAACGCGCGGGGGGCGGACGGGCGCGACCCGTCCTGGATTTGGGACGTGCCCTTCGAGGATTGGGCCGGCCGCCCCTGCTGGGCGGCCGGGGAGCGGCGCTTCGACCTGGCCGTGCGGTTGGACACGGCCGGGCTGGAAGTCCTCGGCGTGTCGCTGGACCCGCTGGCGGCGGTCGCTCAGGCCGCCCCCGGCCAGGCCTTGGACGTGGTGGCCAATTACACGGCCTTCCAAGAGTTGAGAGCGCGGCTGGTGAAATGACCGCTGGCGGCGGGGCGAGGCCCAGGAGGGGGAGCGCGGCTGTGACGTGGCGCGGGGACGGCCAAGTCGGCATCGTACACTTGTACCCTACTTTGATGGGCACCTACGGCGACGGCGGCAATCTGAAGGTGTTGGCGCGACGGCTGGCGGGGCGCGGCATCGGGGTGCGGACGGTGACGGTCGGGCCGGGCGAGCCGGTGCCGGAGACGGCCGAGCTGTATGTGCTGGGCGGCGGCGAGGACGTCTCGCAGGTGGCGGCCAGCCGGGAACTGCGCGAGTCGGGCGCGCTGGGGCGGGCTGTGGAGAGCGGCGCCGCGGTCTTCGCCGTCTGCGCCGGCCTGCAAGTCTTGGGGCGGGACTTCGAGGTCGCGGGCGGGAAGGTCGAGCCGGGCCTGGGCCTGCTCGACGCGACCACGCGGCGGCGCGCGCCCAGGGCCGTGGGCGAGGTGCTGGCCCGGCCGCTGGACGGCTCGCCACTGCTGACCGGGTACGAGAACCACGGCGGCGGCACCGCCCTGGGGCCCGGCGCGCGCCCGCTGGCCAGGGTCGTCAGCGGGGTCGGCAACGGCGCCGGCGGGCCGGGCGGGGACGGCTCCGAGGGCGCGATCCAGGGGCGCGTCCTGGCGACCTACCTGCACGGGCCGGTGCTGGCCCGCAACCCGTGGCTGGCCGACCGGCTCCTGGAGATGGCCACCGGCGCCGAGTTGGCCCCGCTCGAAGCCCCCTGGGTGGAACAACTGCGGGCCGAGCGCGAGCAATACGCCCGATCAGGTCGGCTCTCGGCCGAATCCGCCCGCGCCCGGCGGTGACGGGGGCGCGGGCGGTAACCCCGGACGGCGGCCGCGGCCCATTCACTCCCGGTCGGGGTTTTCGGCCGGGTCGGCGTCCGAGGCGTGTTGCGCTGACGGGACCGGTTCGCCAGGGTCGGCGTGCCAATCCTCGGTCAGCAGGCCGGGCACTCGGCTGAACTCGCCGGTGTTGTGTGTGATCAGGGTCAGGCCGAGACTGCGGGCGTGGCCGGCCAGAAGTGAGTCAAAAGGGCCGATGGGCGCGCCCAGCCGTTTGAGGTCAGCGCGGATTCGGCCGGCGTGTTCGGCCGCCGCCTGATCGAGCGGAAGAACGCGCAAACGCGACAGCACCGCGTCGACCTCGGAGCGGTTCCGAGCCGGGTCGCTGGACAATGCCACCCCATATTCGAGTTCCATCACGGTGGCCGACGACACGGCGATAGCCTCCTCGGCGCCTGTGAACCTGGTTGGGTCGAGGAGTTCTGGGCGGCGGAGCAGGTCCACCACCACATTGGTGTCGGCCAGATAGCGGGTTCTCACAGTGCCGTCCGCTCCTCGGCCGCGCCCTGGTCACGCTCGGCCAGGAAGTCATCGGTCGCCCGCCCAGGGCGGGCGAACCACTCTGCCCAGCCGCCATCCGCCGGTGTCAGCACCCTGGACTGCCCCTCGACGCGGATAGTCACGGCCCGGACACCAGGCGGAAAGGCAACCGCTTTAGGCAGGCGGACGGCCTGGGATCGGTTGTTTGAGAACAAAGGGGTGGTAGTCATCCAAACAGAGTATATGCCGCAGGGATATGCTGAAAGCGGCGGTGCTCCCCCCGCCGCGCCGGAAAGCTTTGATCGGCAAGCCGTCGAATCGCCAAATGATCGACTGCGCTCAGGAACTGAACGCGGGAAACATGGGGCTCTACCCGCTGGTCACCCACCACGCCCTGTTCGAGACCCTGGCCGCCCGTCTGACAAGGCCCGGAGCGGACGTGACGTGGCACGGCGACCGCGACGTCGGCATCGGACACTGGTCCCTTACCTTGGTGGGCGCCTACGGCGACGGATCGGCCAGGAAGCGTTTGGGGCGGGTCCGCAGGCGGGTCGCGGAGCGGAGGTTGGGGGTCCACGCGGAGATCTCCTCGACCAGGTACAGCCGCCGCAGCTCGGCGACGCACTCGCGTACGGACTGCGCGGTGGCCTGGCTCCGGCCGACGCCGCCTCGAGGGCCGACCCGCCGACCACGGCTCCGAGGGAACAGGCGCCGTCGGAATCGCCCGATTCGAACAGCGACATCGGCCTCATGCGCAGCCGGGCGATGCGGCCCGCGCCCGAATGGATGGATTCTTCCCTTCTCAGGCGGCTGGAGCCGGAGAGCAGGAACCGGCCGGTCTTGGACGCGCGGTCGACCTCGAAACGAACAGCGTCCCACAGCGGGGGGACCTCCTGCCACTCGTCGATCAGCCTGGGTTCGGCGCCCCGCAGCGTCCCCGCCGGGTCAAGCCCGGCGAGAGCCCGGTTGGCGTAGCCGCCGGCGGGATCCGCGACGTAGAACACCGATTCGGCTCGGTTCAGGCTGGTCCAGGTCTTGCCACACCACACCGGCCCCTCCAGGCTGACCGCCCCAAAGGCGCCCAACGCCGCCTCCACCGCCAGATCGATCAGGCGGTCCCGATAGCCGTCCGGGCGCAGGGTCATGTTGGCCTCCCGTGTTGGCATAGCGTTCGCGGACTCATCAGCATCGCATCTGCGGCTTTTATAACATCGTGTTTGCGGGGTGTTCCGCATTGTGTTTGCGGGCCGGGAGGCCGGGGCGTCAAGAAGCGCGTCCGGGCCGGTGGCGCTCCGGGGGCAAAACCGCGCCTTCATTCGATGCCGCATTCGACGCGATGACCTGCTCTCGAGCGGTCTTTAGCGGAGGGGCGGCCGGGAGTCGGGGCGGCCGTGAGGTCGGCATCGTGCATTTGTTTGCCTGATGATCTTCGGTCCGGTCGATGACATCAATGAAGTGCCGACGCCGGAGTCGCTGGAGAGCCTGGAGATCCACTTGGCGGACGACACCGCAGCCAACCGGCGGGCCTTGGCAGAACGCCTGCCAGGCTGCCGCATCCTCTTCCAAGAAGAAGACCGCCCCGCCGCCTTCGACCCCACCGCCAACTGGCCGGGCTGACAACGCACGAACCACGTTCGGCTCTATGGCCCGCTACCCATGCCTGGCCGACCGGCGCTGACAACGTGAATGGCGGTGCGCGGCGGCGACCAGGCGGCATCGCCCGTGCCGAACCGGCGCGAGTCCCCGGCCTGTCAGATGCGGCGCGCCAAGCTCGACGACTCCGGGCTCAAGCGGGTGAAGCCGAAATGCTCGTAGAACTGCGCGGCGGACTCGTCGATGGCGGCGACGATCAGGGCGCGCGCGCCAGCATGCCCGGCCGCGGCCCGCGCGCGGCGGGCCGCGTCTGCCAACAGCGCGGCTCCAAGCCCGGCTCCTTGGGCTCCCCGGTCGACGGCCAGCCGTCCGATGAGAATCGCCGGAACCGGGTTGGGCGCGTTTCGCGCCAGCCAGCCAGAAGCCTCGCCACGCTCCACAGATGCCGTTGACAAGCAGTAGAAACCAAGGACGTCGCCCACCTCGCCGGTGACCACGTAGGTCCTGGCATCGTGGTTGCGCTCAGATAGGGCCGCCCGCTCCTTCAGCCACTGGTTCAGGTCGGCCACGCCGCAGTCGAAGCCCTCCAGGCAGTCACCTGGCGCCAGCGGCCGCGGTCGGCTCGGCTTCACGTGTCCGCCCAGGGCGCCGACCTGCCCATGAGGTCGAGCCACGCCGGGTCGTCCGGTCCGCCCGGGGCGTCGAGGATGGCGGTGAACGTCTCCCATTGTGCGGCGTCAAGGAGGATCCTCTGGGAGCGTTCGACCTCTTTTCGAGCCTGGTCCACCAGGCGCGCCACGGCGAAACCCGTGACCGTGCTGCCAGACAGGCCGGCGGCGCGTTCGATGAGGTTACGCTGGGCGGTGGTCATCCGCAGGTCTAGGCGCGCGTCTTTGGCTTCAGTTCGCATCCAAATAGTGTACGGAGAAACTCCGTCAGCCGCCAGCAGCCGGCGCCTCCGGGACCCAAGCGTTGGGGAAGGTAAACTGTGCCTGATTTTGACGCGAAAACCTGCCTTGTCGCGATCTTTCAGAGAGGGGCGGCCGGGTTCCGATGACCAACGCCACGACGAGGCGCGGATCGAACCGCTCCGGGGACGCCGACGGGCACGCCATCCGCGAGGCGCTGCTCGAGGAGCGCGCCATGGGGCTCAAGGGCGGCGTCTATCACCTGACGCAGGTCTCGTTGGCGTACAACTCGAACCGGATTGAGGGCAGCCGGCTCAGCCCCGAGCACACCCGGTACATCTATGAGACCCGCACCGTCACCGGCGATGCCGCGGTTGACGACGTGATTGAGGCTTCCAACCATTTCCGCCTGTTCGACCAGATGCTCTGTGCCGTAGGGTCGCCTCTCACCGCCGAACGCATTCGCGCTTAGGACACGCCGATAAATTAGTGGCGGTTTGTTGGTGGCTTGGCGGATGATGGTCGTGTGGCCGACGAAGTGGGAGCTCCCGGCGTGCTGGGCGAGATGTTCGACCGGCTGCTGCCCC
>JAIROU010000213.1 GCA_031257375.1 Bifidobacteriaceae bacterium | reverse complement strand
GTCGCGTCCGGCCAGCCGTAGGCTGCCCGGAGGGGTCATGGCCGGATCGGCGCCCAGGGCGTGACCCCGGGCTGGGCCGGGTCCCTGGCCAGGACCTGGGCGACCAGTTCGGCGGTTTGGTCGGCCCGGCCGCGCAGGTCGGCCACCTGGGCGCGCGGCACCAGCAGGTGGGTCGCCTGGGTCTGGGCCAGGTCCTCGCTGAACAGCAGCATGGTCGGCAGCGAGGTGGCGAAGTAGTCGATCTCGGGGGTCGTGCCCGCCGCTTGGGCGATGTGGGCCTCCAGGCCGGACAGCATCTTGTCGGCCTCGCCCGGGCGCCCCAGGCGGCGCAGGGCCAGGATCGAGTAGTAGGTCATGTCGGAGAACGCCATCACCGACATGCGCTGGAAGTCGCCTTCGAAGCTGGCCGCCTTGGCCCACTGCCGGCGGGCGCCCGCCTCGTCCCCGGACGCGGCCAGCGCGTCGCCCAGGGCGAGCCACAAGTCGGAGGAGTTGGCCAGCAGGTGCCGGGCCTCGCCGAGGTTGTCCGGCGGGTCGAGGGCGGCGCGCAGGTGGGCGACCGCCTTGGCGGGCTCCAGGCGCGCGGCCGCCGCGCAGGCGCGCTCCCAGGCCGACAGGACCATGCCCTCGCCGCCCTCCCAGGGGTGGAACTGGCGGGCCGACAGCAAGCCCAGGGCGGCGTGGGGGTCGCCCGCCAAAGTGGCCAGTTCGGCGGCCGCCACCGTCAAGTCGTCGCGCTGGGCGACCACCTCGGGCCGGCCGAGCAGCCGGGCCCGCCGCCGGCCCACCCCGACACCGGTCCGGGCGAGCAACTGGTCGTATTCGAAGGTCAGCTTGGGGTCGTCCGGGCGCAGGGCCAACGCCCGGTCGTAAGCCCGGCGTGCGGCACCCGGGTCGTGGTCGACGTTGTGGGCGCCCATCCCCAGGTTGCGCCAACTGACCGCGTCGCCCGGGTCGCGTTCCACGGCCTCGCGCCAATGCGCCATGGCGTCCCCGCGCCGGCCGACGTGGTAACACCAGTTGCCGAGCAGGGCCGGCGGGTTCGGGTCGCCCCAGCCGGCCGTGAAAGCGTCCACCCAGGCCGTTAGGTCGACGTCGTCCAAACGGATCAACTGGCAAGTCCCCCGGCTCAGATGGCGGGCCTCGGCCAAGACCTCCCGGGCCGCCGGGTCATCACCCATCCGCGCCAGCGCGCGAGCCTCATACCAGCGCGCCAGCGGCAAGGCGCCCGTCATGCCCGGATCGGCCGACGGCGCCCTGGACGCCGCCAGACCGGCCAGCCGGGCAACCGCCGGCCAGTCGCCCAGCCGGGCGTACTCCCCCGCCACGTCCAACAGCGTCTGCGGGTCCGTGTCGAGGTCGCGGCCGGCCAGGTCGCGCGCCCACCAATCGAGCGGGTCGAGGGCCAAAGTGTCGGCCAGCAGCCGGTCCGCCGCCGCCCCATCGCCGGCCGCCCGCCGCGCCCAGGCCAGCATGTTGCGCAACCTGGTCGAATCGGCTTGGCCCACCAACGCCCGCTCGGCCTGGCGGACCCCCTCCGCCAAGTCACCGGCGGCCATGCAGTCGGCCGCCACAATGGTCAACGCCGCCGGTCGCCAAGCCTCGTCCCAACTGGCCTTCACCAGCGCCTCGGCCGCCTCCCCGGCCCGGCCCAGCCGCCGCAGCGCCAAACCCAGCCGCCAATGCGCCTCCCCGGACGCCGGGTTCGGGTTCCGCGACGTCAGCCGCTCGACCGCCCGCCCGGCCAACTCCGCCGCCTCCTGGTACAAGCCCTGCCGGTAACGCCTGCCCGCGGCCAGCAGCAACGACGGGCTGTGGCCCGGATCGCGCCGCAAAGCCTCGGCCAGATACGGCTCCGGCGACCTCGTGGCATGCCGATACTGCTCCAGGTGGCGGGCCGACAAAGACAACTCCTCGACCGTGCCGATCAACTCCGGGGCCGGGATCGGGGTCGCCAAAACCGGCAACTCGCCCTCGGGCGCCAACCGGGCCGCCGGCCGCGCCAGGCGACCCGTGTGCCGGCACAGCGTCCCGCCCGGCCCCTCGACCGCCAGCGTCAACTCCCCGGACGGGTCCGCCAGCGGCACGTCGGCGAGCAAAGGGCTCGCCGGGCCCAGGTCGGCCCGCTCCTCCCACACCAAACCCCCGGGCCCGGTCAACCTGGCCACGGCGCCCGGTTGGGGCCGGGTCACGGCCACCCCGACTCTCACGACGCCGCCGTCCAGGCCCAGCGCCAAAGCCGCCTCCAAGTTGGCGGCCACCGCCGGGCCGATGCCGCGAATCGGATACCAATACTGCGAGAACGTCTTCGTCTCGCCCGGCCTCAAATAGGAGAAGTCGGGCTGGTTGTCGGTGTAAGCGCCCGCCATCAACTCCACATAGGGGCCGTCACCGTCCGTCAGGCGCCGGTCCCAAGCCCACCCGAACGGGGCGTTCCCCCAAGTCCACTGCTTCTTGCCGGGCGCCACCCGGTGGTCCGCCCAACACACGAAACCCCCCTGCCGGGCGTGGTCGTAGCCGCCGAAGAAATCCTCCCGGCTGCCGACCGCCATATAGCTGGTCGGCACCGGGATGTTCCGGTACCAGTCCAAGCGGTCGGCGTCGGGGTGCTCGCCGTCCACGCGCGCCGGGTAGTCGACCCCGTAGTAACGCCCCGACACCCGCGGGAAAGTCGCGCACGCGCGTTTCGCGTGATCGGCCACCATCACCACGTCCGGCGGGAAAAACGACTGGTACCGGTCGTGCACCCGGGCCGCCACATTCGACCACCACAAAAAAGTCTGCACATCCTCGGTCCGGTTGTGAGCCCTGACGCGAAGCTCCACCACCGAGCTGTCCGGCCCCAACCTCAAACCGTGCATGCCCTTCATGCGCGCGAACGGGTCCAGATCGGAACACCAGACGGTGGCCGACCCGTCGGCATCGTGCTCGACCACCCAATCGGTCGGCAGGAAAGTGGCCGGCCGGTGGTGCTGCGGCCAGTTGAACTCCACACCCCCCGACACCCACGGGCCCGCCAACCCCACCAAGGCCGGCTTGATCACGTTGTTGCGGTAAAAAAAGTCATAGCCGTTGGTCAAGTCCACCCCAACGGCCACCCGGCCGCCCAACTGGGGCAGAATCATCAGGCGGACGTAGCGGTTCATCAGGTGCACCGCCGCCCACCGCCTCGGCCGCTTCCGGTCCGAGACGCGCTCGAAAAACGGCAGCGGGAACACCCGGCCGCTCGACCCCTGAAACACCCGCGAGGTCAGGAACTCCGGATACGGATCCGGGTCCCCGACATCATAAGTGTCGATCACCACGTCCTCGGCCCAGGCCTTCACCCCCGCCGCCGCCAACTCCGAGGGCGGCTCAGGCAACACAATTCTCGACTCGGACATGGCTGCTCCTTG
>JAIROU010000259.1 GCA_031257375.1 Bifidobacteriaceae bacterium | reverse complement strand
CATCGCGGGGCGTGGCTTTCTGTGAGAAGGATCCTTGAGCTGACCCTCCTAATTCAGCAGGTCACGCCCCATCCACGCCGCAGACACGCCGAACCCGCCCGACTTTGCGCCCGCCCTGGTGCTCGGAGCGAGGCGGACATCGGTCGGCCTGTCGCGCCCTGTTCTCCTGCTGTTTCACGGTGGGAAGAGCCTTGGCGTGGGCGGACGCCGCCGCAGTCCCGGCGTGGACGCCTGACACCAGGTGAATCATGCGCGTCTATTCGAGGCAGCAATACGGGCCGCCACGGGTCGTCGGCGAACCGCTGACCTGCGGCGACGCTCATCCTCCTGACGAACCAGGCTGCCTCAGCCGCCGGGCGCGGAAATCCGCGCTAGTTCGAAAGTTTACCCGGCCACGCAGGGTGATTCCGAGGTCGGGAGCGGATAGCCCTTTGACCCCCCCGGCCTGAGTGGTACATTCAGCAGCAAGACTTCGCCTGTGGTTATTCGAACAATCAAGACTGTGGAGGTTCTTATGAGAATGCGGCAGGAGTTGTTGACAGGTCTAGCGGTCGCTGGCGTGGCCGTGGTCTTCGGGAGCGGCGCGAGTGTGGCGCAGGGACCGCCTGTGGAGGAAGCGCTGCCGGTGGCTGGGGCGGTTGCCACTGGAGTGGTTGAGGCCGGTCAGGGCGTGTCGCGGGCCGGGCCGAGCGAGTTCTTCCCCGAAGACACAGACTGTTTGTCTTTCGGCTCGTCCGGCGAGCAGATCTGGAGCGGCGAGGAGACGGCCGAGTTGGTTGGCGCGAGCGGCGCGCTGAGCGCCATCGCTGACGCCAACAGGGATGATGTGGCCGGGGTCGCGCTGTGCTCTGATCGGAACGGCGCCGCCATCTTCGTGGCTAACTTGACCGACGCCTTGGCGGCGGAGATCGCGGCGGTGGCCGATGAGTATTCAGCCTTATCTGTGGTGGTCGAGGACGCGGCGGCTGGCGCCGGCCCGGCCATGGACGCGGGTCTCCTGCTTAAGAAGGAGACGGATTACGGGCCGGCCATCACCTTGGTCGGCGTCGATGTGTACACCGGCGGATTGGTCGTCTCAGTCGACCCGTCCTCAGGCGCGGGCATGACGGCCGAATCGATCCATGAGGCGGTCCTCGGCGTCTCCGGCCTGGATCTGCCGATCGCCCTGACCTTCGCCGGCCCGGATGAGAACGCAAGTCGCACGGTTGATGCCGCACCTTAGCACATGGGATCGCGGCTTCAGTACACAACCTCCTCAGGTGGCACTGCCAACTGCTCGTCTGGCGTGCCGATTGAGACGGGCGGCGTGGTCAGGCTGTTAACTGCGGGGCACTGTCTTGGCGCGACGTTCACGAACAACGGGACACAGGTCGGGACTGTCTACACCTCGGCCTATAACCCCACCAACAGCCTTTCGAATTCAGACATTTACGGTGATTGGAAACTGATTCAGGGCTCGACCTATTCGAAACTGGTTTACAGCGGAGCCACAGCCGCACGTGGCACGATAGCACCGGCGGATCTGGCAGTGACACCAATGGCCTTCAGCCGGGCGATTCCGGCGGGCCTTGCTACTACGCCGACGGCAGCGGCGGAGTCAAGGTGAACGGCATCGTGACGAGCCGTAATCCTAATACGGCGCGCTATAGCTGCACTCTGCTGAAGGGCGTGCGCAATTGGACCTCGAGCGCGGTGCTCGGATGAGGTTTCGAAATGGGCTCAGGGCCGGCGTCGGACGGGTCTTGGCTGGTGGGGCGCTGGCGGTCGCCGGTTTGGCGGGCTGCCAGTCCGAGGCGCCGGTTGAGAACGGCGCCGCTCCGAGTCCGTCCGTGCCGGGCCCGGCCTCCCCCAGCCCGGCGGACGCCGCTGTCTGCCCGGCGGTCGGCTCTGAATTGCCGCTGCTGACCAGGGCCGTGGCAGAGCCGCACGTGGGCCAACAAGTCTCGATTTGCCTCCCAGATGAGTCTGCCCCCACGACATCCGAACTCAGGGAACTCGACGTCGACTTGTACTCGAGCGACGGCGTGACGCTGCCGGCTTCGGTCGAGTACGAGCCAGAGCCAGACGTCCCCCCGCTGAAATGCTGGGAGGCGACTGCCGGCACGGTCTCGCTGTTCGTGGACGGCCGGTGGCACCTGGCCAGGAACGCAGAATGCGAGGACCAAAACGTGCCTCTGACCCAGATCCGCGAGTAGCGGGTTCTGACGGTCCAGTCGGGCGGCGGGGCGGGCGCCGCGCGGGCCCGTTTGACAGGGAATTTGCCGTGTTTTCGTGACGGCGCGCGGGTTGGCGCGGGGGGTCGGCCACCACGCGGAGATGTCGCGCGCCACGCAGCGTTTGGCGTCGGCAAGCCTCCCGTCCTGGCCGGGCAGCTCGGCGCCATGGGCGCGGCCGGGCGCCGCCGCCGGAGTTGAGCATGCTACTAGCATGCACGGCGCATGCTAGGGTCGAGCCGTGACCAACCTTCAGATCAAGAACTTCCCGGACGCGCTGCACCGGGCGTTGGCCGAGCGGGCGCGCAGCCAGGGGAAAACCATGTCCGCCTACGCCACCGACGAGTTGCGGCGGGGGCTTGAACGGCCGAGCGCCGCCGATTGGGTCGCGCGGCTGCGGGACCAGCTTCCAGTCGAAGGGCTGCCCGAGGTCGACGCCGCCGCAACACTTGATCGCGTCCGCGCCGAGTATGCCGCCGCGATGCTTGACCAAGTCCGCGTAGAACCCGCCGACGATGCCGCGCCAGCCTCGATCCGAAGGCCATGATCGCCGTCATCGACGCCTCGGCCGCCGTCGACGCGCTCGTCGGGGGCCAGCGTGCGAACCAAGTCCGCCGAACTCTGGCAGACTGCGACCTTTATGCTCCTGCAATAATCGACCTTGAGGTGACCTCGGCCCTGGCCAGGCTGGAGCGGGCTGGCGAAATAAGCCCCGACCTGGCTCGGGCCGCCATCGACATCTGGCTCGACGGGCCGGTGACCAGAGTGGCGCCCACCGATCTGGCGGCGGCCGCCTTCGCCAGACGGGCCTATTTGCGTGTGGCCGACGCCTTCTATGTCGCCTTGGCCCAGGCCCTGCCCGCGCCGTTGATCACCACCGACCAGCGCCTGGCCCGGGCGCCGCTCGCCGGGATCACCGTGATAGCCGTCAGCTAACCCGGTCTTGGGTCTAGGGGCCGAGCAGGGCCAGCGGGACGACGGCGATCCCGTCTTGGCGGCGGTAGGCGTATGGGCCGGTCGTCAGGATCACGCGGTCGGCCAGTTCGGAGCCGAGTTTGGCGGCCAGCCAGGCGAGATGCTGGGCGTCGCGGTCGTCCGGCGCGGCGGTCAGCTTGGCCTCGAAGGCCACCACGGCGGCATTGTGCCCGGTGACGATGAAGTCGACCTCGTGGCCGCCCTTGGCCGTCCGCAGATGCTCCACGCGCGCCTCGGCCGCCTGGGCGAAAACCAGCACCGACAGGGCGGCCAGAGCCTCGAACAAGCGGCCCAGGTCGGCCGCTCGCAGGCCGAGCAACTGGGGCTCGTCTAGACCCAGCAGCCGTGCCGCCAAGGCCGGATCCGCCAGGTAATGCTTCGGGCCGGCGCCTAAAGCCGCGAATGCGCCGCCCGAACGCCAGGCGGGAACCTCCTCCAAGAGGAATAGTTGGCTAAGCGCGTCGCGATACCGTTCGGCGGTCGCCCGCGCCACCGGATTGGCCTCGCCCAGCGAGGCGGCCCGCCCGATGGCGTTCCAGGTGGCCGTGGTGCCCACGGCCGCGCCATAGGCCCTCAGCCAATTCATTAGGCGGACCGGCTCGCGTGCGACAATCCCTTGCTCGATCAGTTCGTGGGTGGTGGCGCGGCGCAGGTAGCCGTCGAGGCGCGCGCGTCGGGGCCGGGCCGGCAGGCCGCGCACCGCCGGAAGCCCAGAGATGACGATCTCGCGGGCGTAGTCCGCCAAGCCGACCGGGGTCCGGCCGGTCACCTGGGCCTGCCCGGCCAGCAGTTCGCGCATCGAGACAGTCGGTTGCCCGATGCCGCGTTCCGCCAGCGTCATGGGACGCATGCGCAGAGATTCGATTCTGCCCGCTCCGGAATGGACCGGGGCCCCCCTCGGCGCGGCGCTGCCGGTCAGCAGGTAGCGTCCGCCCGTCGCGTCCGCGTCCACCAGTCTCCTGACTTGGTCCCAGCTGGCCGGAAGCCGCTGCCACTCATCCAGCAGCAATGGGAAAGGGCCGCGCCCCAACAAGCCCAGATCGGCCTTGAACAGGGCCGCGTCCGGCGCGGTGTCCAGGCGCAGGACCCGGGCGGCCAGCCGCTCGGCCGTGGTGGTCTTTCCCACGCCCTTGGCCCCCTCGATGGCGATCGCGCCAAGATGTGGGAACAACTCGGCCAATTCCGAGTCGATGACGCGGGCGAAGTAGTGCCCGGCCTGATCCGCAATACCATTCTGGCGGACGTCACGAGGCATTTTTGGCATTGTTCAGCCTACCATTTTGACCAGCCGGGGACACCGAGCCACTGCCCGACCTTGCCGGGTTTTGCATCGTCCATAGTCGGCGGCGACCGACGCAGGGCGACGCGACGACGTGTGCGCGGCGCGACCGGGCCAGTAGGCTGTTGGTGGCCCTGACAGCACCCAGCGAGACCGCAAAGGACGCCGATGACCCCGCCGAACCAGAACCGCACCGCCACGAGCGCCGTCGGCGCGATCGCCGTCGACACGGTCGCGCAGGCCGCCGCCACGCCGGAGCGGCCCCAGCCGTGGCGCGAACTGGGTCTGAAAGAAGACGAGTACCGGCGCATCAAGGAGATCCTGGGCCGGCGCCCGACCGGGTCCGAACTGGCCATGTACTCGGTCATGTGGTCGGAGCACTGTTCTTACAAGTCGTCGAAACTGCACATCAAACGCCAATTCGGGGCCAAGACGACGCCCGCCATGCGGGAACGGTTGATGGTCGGCATCGGCGAAAACGCGGGCGTGGTGGACATCGGCGACGGCTGGGCGGTGACCTTCAAGACCGAGTCCCACAACCACCCCTCGTTCGTCGAGCCCTACCAAGGGGCGGCCACCGGCGTCGGCGGGATTGTGCGCGACATCATGGCGATGGGCGCGCGGCCGGTGGCGGTGATGGACCAACTGCGGTTCGGGCGGATCGACCACCCGGACACGGCCCGCGTGGTGCATGGCGTGGTGGCCGGGATAGGCGGCTACGGCAACTGCCTGGGGCTGGCGAACATCGGCGGCGAGACCGTCTTCGACGCCTCCTACCAGGGCAACCCGCTGGTCAACGCGACCTGCCTGGGCGTGCTGCGGCACGAGGACCTGCACCGGGCGAACGCCTCCGGGATCGGCAACCTGGTGGTCATGTTCGGGGCGCGGACCGGCGGCGACGGCATCGGCGGGGCGTCGGTGCTGGCGAGCGAGACGTTCGCCGCCGACGGGCCGTCCAAGCGGCCGTCAGTGCAGGTGGGCGACCCGTTCCAGGAGAAGGTCCTGATCGAGTGCTGCCTCGAGCTGTTCCAGGCCGGCGTGGTCGAGGGCATCTCCGACTTCGGCGCCGCCGGGCTGAGTTGCGCGACCTCCGAACTGGCGGCGGCCGGGGACGGCGGGATGGTGGTCGACCTGGACAAAGTGCTGCTGCGCGACCCCACCTTGACGCCCGAGGAAATCCTCATGTCGGAGTCGCAGGAGCGGATGATGGCCGTGGTCACGCCCGCCAACTTCGAAGCCTTCGAGGCGATCGCCCGCAAGTGGGACGTCGAATACTCGGCCATCGGGCGGGTCGCGGCCGGCGGGCGGCTGCTGGTCGACTACCGCGGGCAGCGGGTGGTCGACGTCGACCCGAAGACCGTCGCCCGCGACGCGCCCATGTATGATCGCCCCCACGCCCGCCCGGACTGGCAAGACGCCCTCCAGGCGGACACGCCCGACCGCCTGGCCCGCCCGGCCACGCCGGAGGCCTTGGCCCAGACGGTGTTGGCGTTGACGGCATCGCCCAACCTCTGCTCCCGGCGCTGGATCACCGACCAGTACGACCGTTTCGTGCAGGGCAACACGGCTTTGGCGATGCCCGATGACGCCGGGGTGGTCCGGGTGGACGAGGCCAGCGGGCTCGGGGTCGCCTTGGCCACCGACGGCAACGGCCGCTACACCAAACTCGACCCGCGGGCGGGGGCGCAGCAGGCCTTGGCCGAGGCCTACCGGAACGTCGCCACAGTCGGGGCGGCGCCACTGGCCGTCAGCGACTGCCTGAACTTCGGCTCGCCCGAATCGCCCTCCTCGATGTGGCAGCTAGTCACCGCCATGGAGGGCCTGGCCGACGCCTGCCTGGCCCTGGGCGTGCCCGTGACCGGCGGAAACGTGTCGCTGTACAACGAGACCGGCGAGCCCGGGCGGATCGATTCGGCGATCCACCCGACCCCGGTGGTGGGCGTGCTGGGCGTGCTCGACTCGGTGGCGCGGGTGCGGCCGTCCGGCTGGCGCGAGCCCGGCCTGGCGGTCTACCTGCTCGGGCGGACGGCGGTGGAACTGGGCGGGTCGGCCTGGGCCGATGTGGTCCACGGCCACCTTGGCGGCCTGCCGCCGGCGGTCGACCTGGAGGCCGAGCGGCGCCTGGCCACCGTGCTCATAGAGGCCTCGCGGGCGGGCTTGGTCGCGTCGGCGCACGATCTGTCCGAGGGCGGGCTGGCCACCGGCCTGGTCGAGGCCTGCCTGCGCTACGGCGTCGGCGCGCGGGTGGCGTTGGACGGCCTGCTGGCCCGCGACGGCCTGACCCCGTTCGAGGCCCTGTTCTCCGAGTCGCAGGCCCGCGCCCTGGTGGCGGTCGCCCCCGGCGACGCCCCGCGCCTAGAATCCCTGGCGGCAGACGCCGCCTGCCCCGCCCTGCCCCTGGCCGAGACCGGCTCCGAATCGCTGACCATCACCTGGCCGGACGCCTCCTTCACCATCCCCCTGCCCGACCTCCTCCAAGCCTGGCAAGCCACCCTCCCCGCCCACTTCTCCTAAACCCGGGGACGGTCCTTTTGTCTCAAACTTGGGGACACACCTTCGGCGCCGGGCGGCGGGCGCCGGGGCCGGGTTTGGTTAGTGCGGCCGGCGCGCTAAACCCGGGGACGGTCCTTTCGTCTCAAACCTGGGGACACTTCTTCGGCGCCGGGCGGCGGGCGCCGGGGCCGGGGCCGGGTTTGGTTGGCGCGGCCGGCGGGGTGGGCGCGGCGGCGGGGGGTCGGTCGGGTTGGCGGCCGTGATGGAAGGCGCCCGGCGGTTGACCCGGCGTGGGCTCGACCTGTGGCGGGCCAGCCGCCTGGGCCGGACGGCGGCCCGCTATTCGCAGGCCAACGGCGGCCTGCTGGCCGGCGGGATCGCCTACGCGGCGCTGTTCTCGCTGGCGGCCACCCTGACGATCGCCCTGACCGGGTTCGCCGCCGTCCTGGGGTCTCACAAGACGCTCGACCGCGAGGTCCAAGAACAATTGGCGAGCTGGCTGCCAGGCGTGCTCAACACCGGCGACGGCGGACTGGTGGACCCGAGCTCGTGGCTGAAATCGGGCGCGGCGTCGGCGACTTCGCTGGTGGCGGCGGTGGTCTTGGTGTGGTCGGCGTTGGCGGCGATGAGGGCGGTCCAGACCGGCGTCCGCGCCATGTTCCAACTCGGCCCCAGGCAGGGCGGCGCGCCCTGGCTGCGCCAAGTCTGGGCGTTGGCCGGGTTCGCCGGTCTCGGCGCGGCCCTGCTGGCCAGTTCGGTCGTGACGGTGGCGGCGGCATCGGCGGGCGAATGGGCGGCCGGGCTGTTGGGGTCCGATGCCGTCGTCGCGCCGCTCGTCTGGGCCGGCTACGGCGTCTCGGTGCTGGTCGACGCCGGGGCCATGGCCTTGGTCTTCACGCTGGTGGCGGGCGCCCGCCCGGCCCGGCGCGACCTGTTGGTCGGGTCGCTGGCGGCGGCCGGCGCCATGGCGGTGCTGAAACACCTGGGCACGCGGGTGGTCGCCCACGCCGCCGCCAACGCCCTGCTGGCCTCGGCCGCGACCGTGGTGACGCTGCTGGTCTGGGTCAACCTGATGGCGCGGGTGGTGCTGTACGCGGCCGCCTGGACGGCCGATCCGTCGGCCGCAGGCCCGTCCCCAAACCCGCCCGCGTGCACGACCGCTTGACCGGCCGCTTTGGAGTGGTCGCCCGATGCCGTCCGCCCGGCTACCAGCTTGGCAACCTCGACGATGGCCGCCGCGCCGGGCCTGACCTCGCGGGAAAGGCGGGCTGGCGGTCGGCCCTCAAGGCTGGCCTGTGCTCAGGTCAAGTCCATTTCTCCGATGCCGCCCTTGAACATCCCCAGGATGTCTTCGACGCGCGCGCCCGAGGATTCCACGATGGGCTGGCCGAACGAATAGCGCGGATCGGCAACCACCAGGGCGCCGCCGTAGGCGGTCAGGTGGATCCGCCCGGGCAGATCGTCGTCCACGTAAACGACCGGCTTCAAGCCGATCTCGATGATCTTGGGCAGCCCGCCCTGGTGATCTCTGGCGCGCTCCCAATCAGGGTTTCCCCGCGTGGCGAGGTTCATGAGAATGTCAAGGCCGTCGTGTGCCAACACTCCCTTCTCGAGCATCCGGTCACCGAGTTCCGCCCGCACCTCTCGCATGCCTGCTGTGATCGCCTGCATGGACAGCCCGGCCTTGCGCAGTTCCCGATAAAACTGCGCCTCGACCAAGCCGATGAACGGCAGCCGCGGCTCGCGGCCGCTCCCCGGCAGCGAGGTCAACAATCCCGCCTTCCCCGCCCAGCCGTTGAGGGTGCTGGAAGGCATGGCCAAATGGAACGCGGCCAACGCCACGCTATACAACGGCACCGTAAATCGGCTGTCACTCGTCATGGTGGCCTCCTTCCGCAGACGGCTCGTCACAATCGTTAGAAGACGCGCCGACGCCCGCCCCAATGGCCGGGGCGCGGCCCCGGCGGGATCCCGGCGAAAACCGGACCCTTTCTGGATGGAAGTAGGTCCCGCTAATGGAGGCTTCGCCGGGATGTGTGGGTGGTTGCGGCGTCCCGGGCGGGCGGCGGGACGCGAACCGGTGGGATGGCGGCGCCGGCGGGCGCGGCCGGGCGTGTCAATGGCGCAAGGAGATGAAATCGCAGTCTCGATGGCCCCGGGGCTTGTTTTTGGCGTCGAGGCTGCGATTTGCACTCCTTTTCGGGGGTTGGCCTCGTCGAGGCTGCGATCCTATCCCGGGGCTGTTTCCGAAACCCCTGGTCAGGGCGGTTTCAGCGGGGGGGCGGGAGATAGGATCGCAGTCTCGACGAGCGCGGCCCGGCGGAAGGGGAGCAAATCGCAGTCTCGATGGGCCCGGGGCTTGCTTTTGGCGTCGAGGCTGCGATTTGCACTCCTTTTCTGGGGCCGCGCCGAGACGCGCGGATTGACGGCCGGGGCGCGGGGGCGCGGGGAGCGCGGCGGGGAGGTCCTGGGGGCGCGGCGCC
>JAIROU010000253.1 GCA_031257375.1 Bifidobacteriaceae bacterium | reverse complement strand
GAACTGGATCGACAACGACCGGCGCCTACGCGCCATCATCACCGAGATGCGCCAACTCTCAACCCAAGCCACCGAACTCATCCTCAACCAAGCGCCCAAGGTTTAAACGCAAGCTAAGGCCCACCTGAGCCCCGGTCAAGGTGGACAGTAAGTGGACACCTGGGGCCCGAAACAGTTGAGGCCCGGATGGTTCCGGGCCTCTGACCTGCGATTATAGTAGCGGGGGAGGGATTTGAACCCTCGGCCTCCGGGTTATGAGCCCGGCGAGCTACCGAACTGCTCCACCCCGCGTCGTTCAGACGGGTCAGTTTAGGCGAAAAGTGCGGCCGGTGGCAAACCAGCGGGCGTCGAGGCTCGTTCGGGGACGGTTCGGGCAGGGATTCGCACGATGCCGTCCCCGCGGCCGGGCGCGTCGGCGTCCCCCGACCCGCGAGCACGCCGTGGGGGGCCGGGCCGTTGCTGACAGCCGACGGGCAAGCGGTCCGGGCCGGACGGCATCGGGCATGACCGAGGCTTCTTCGTCGGACGGGCCAACCGTTGGGGCCGGGAACGGGCTAACCTGTCTTTATCGCAACAGTGCCGTCCCGACTAGCCCCCGCGAAAGGACATCATGGCCCCGCCCAGTCAGACCGACGATCGAACGGCCGACCCCCCGGGGCCGTCGGCGCTGCGGCCGTGGCTGCCGACCAGCCCGCCGGCGCCGACTGACCCGCGGTTCCCGCCCGCCGAGCAGGAGTTGGCCCGGCAGATCGCGCAGCGGCGGGCGGACGACCCGCTGACCGGGGTCAAGGTGGGCTCGGACCTGTTTTATGACCAGCTAGTCCGCCGCCTGGCGGAGAACCCGGGCGGGGTCCGCCCGGAACTCTTGTTGGCCATCCCGGCGCTGCTGGCCGGCTACGCCTGCCAGGCCGCGACCTGGGAGTCGCTGGTGGTCACCCTTGGCTACCCGGTCGACTCGGTTTTCCTGATGGCGGGCGCCGAGGACGGGGCGCAGTACCCATTTTCCGACCCGATGAACCACCTGCTGCTAGAGGACGAACTCTCGGTCTGGGGGCTGGCGCAGACGACCGCCCGCGAGTTGACGGACGAGCCGTTGCCCGATGCCGCGCAGACCGTCGCCCATGTGGTCCAGACCATCGGCACGCCGCAGTTCGGCCAACCCCGGATGCCGGACGGCCACCCCTTGGGCGAGCCCGCGCTCCTGGTCCTGACCTCGTGTTGGACGCGCTTCCTGCCCCTGTTGGGGCTGTGCTGCGCCATGCCCGAGGAATGGCCGGCCGTCTTCGCGCTCGGCCTGCAGCGAGCCATGGCGCGGGCCGCGGGCGCCATCGACCCGGCGACGGCCTGCGTCATCGCGCTGGAATGCGCCGTGCCGATGGCGCACCTGCCGATGCGGCCAGCCGCCTGAGGCGCGCCCGGCCCCGCGGGGCCCGCGCCTACGTCGCGCCTTGGGCGCGGGCGCCCTCCAGGGCCTCGCGGGCGGCTTGGAGGTTCTTTTGGGCCTCGGCGTAGGCCTCCCAGTCGCCGGCCCGCATGGCCAAGTCGGCCGCGTCGATGGCTTCGAGGAGGCTGTCGATGGCCTCGTCCACGTTGCCGCCGCCGGACGGTGGGGTCGGCGTCGCGGAGGCCGATGCCGACGGCGACGGCGACGGCGCAGTTGAAGCGGACGGCTGCGGCGAGGCGGACCCGTCGGGCGGCGTCTCGTCATCGGAGCCGTCCCCGTCCAAATCGATGTCCGGGTCCTTGTCGACGTCCTTGTCGCCGGCCTCGGCCCCGGCGTCGCCGCCGAAGACGATGTTCAGAGCCTCGGTCAGGGTGCCGGCCACGCCGACCTTGCCGCCGAACCCGACCACCACCTTCTGCAGCGACGGGAACCGGCTGCCCTGTGTCGCCTGGACGTAAAGCGGCTCGACGTAGAGCAGGCCGCCACCAACCGGCAGGGTCAGCAGGTTGCCGTAGATGACCTCGGTGCCTTGGTCTTGGAGCAGGCGTATCTCGCTCTTGACGGCCGCATCAGTCACAAAGCTGTTCTGGACCTGGCCGGGGCCGGCGATCGAGTCGCCTTGGGGCAGGCTCAGGAGCCTCATCTTGCCGTAATCCTCGTCCACCACCCCGGCCTGGTTGCCGGTTTCGGAGTTGACCGCCAAGAATCCTTTCAAGGGCTGAATGTCCTGATCACTGGTGCCGATCGGGACATAGGTCGAACTGAGCGAGAAGGTGGCCTCTTCCTGGGTCGGCATCTTCATGGTCAGGTAGTACGGCGGCTGCTGGCGGGCGTTCTGGCTGGACTCGGTCGGGTCGGACGGGATCTTCCAGAAGTCCTGGCGGTTGAAGAAGGACCGCGCGTCGGTCACGTGGTAGGAGGCCAGGACCGACCGCTGGACCTTGAACATGGTCTCCGGATAGCGCAGGTGGCTCATCAGATCGCCGGAGATCTCCGAGATCGGGGTCAGGTTGTTGGAGTAGATCGAGGCCCAGACCTTCAGGACCGGTTCGTCCGGCTCCCAGGCGTAGAGGGTGACCGAGCCGTTGTAGGCGTCGACCACCGCCTTGACCGAGTTGCGCAGGTAGTTGACTTGTTGCGAGCCGACCGCGTTGATCCCGGCCACACCGCTGAGCGCGGTGATCGAGTCGACGGTGGTGGTGTCCAAGGCTTGGTGCTGGGCGTAGGGGATGGCGTCGGAGGTGGTGTAGCCGTCCACGATCCAGACCAGCTTGCCGTCCACGACCGCTGGGTAAACCCGCTCGTCAAGGGTCAAATAGGGGGCGACCTTCTGGACCCGCGTGTAGGGGTCGCGGTCGTACAGGATCTGCGACTCGGGGCGGATGTTGTCGGAGAACAAGATGTTGGTCGAGCTGAACCGGATGGCGTAGAGGATCTTGTTCAAGGCCGAGCCGACATTTGGGCCGCCTTCGCCGTCGTAGGTGGTCCAGACCTGCCCGTCGTCGCCCGCCTCGTCGGACGAGTAGTCGAGCTCGACCGGCTTGTCGCTGCTCGAGCCGCCGACGATCGAGTAATCCGGCGACGTGGTGCCGAAGTAGACCCGCGGCTCTTCAATCGCCAGGTCGCCCTGGGTCGGGATGCCGCCCTCGTAGAACATCGGCAGGCCCTGCTCGTCGGTGGTGTTGCCGTAGGCCGCCACCACCCCGTAGCCGTGGGTGTAGACGGTGTGCTGGTTGACCCAGTTGGCCGAGGCCTCCCCGATGCCCGAGAGTTTCAGATCGCGCACCGCGATGACGGTGTCCCGCTTCTCGCCGTTGACCTCGTACCGGTCCACCGCCAGCACGGACGGGAAGTCGTAGTACTGCTTGTTCTGCTCTTTCTGGCGGAAGGTCGGGCTGACCACGGTCGGGTCGAGCAGCCGGATCGAGGCGGTCGAGTCGGCGTCTTGGCGCAACGCCCCCGGCTCGGCGTCGGTTTCGGCGTCGTATTGCTCGGGTTCGACGTCCTCCAGCCCGAAGGCCATGCGCGTGGCGTCAATGTTGCGCTGGATGTATGTTTCCTCTTTGTCCATCTGCGACGGCTTGACCGAGAACTGCTGGATCAGCGCCGGGTAGGCCCAGCCGACAACGGCGGCCGACAGGACCATCAGCCCCAGGCCCGTGACCGGCAGTTTCCAATCGCCCTTCCAGGCCGCGACGGCGAACAGAACCGCCACGAAGACCGCGATGAAGGCCATGATCAGCTTGGCCGGCATATTGGCGTGGACAGCGGTGTAAAGCGCGCCGTCCCAGTTCGAGCCCACGGCCGAGACCATCGAATAGCGGTCGAGCATGTACTGCGCCGCCACCAGCAGGCAGACGACGGCGGCGGTCAGTCCGAGCTGAACGCGGGCGGCTTTGGACCAGCCGCCTTTCAACCCGCCGACCCCGGCCTGGATGCCGCCGTAGAGGTAATGCAGCACGACCGCCGCCACCAGCCCGATCGCCACCGCGCCCATCAGGAAGGAGACCGCGAACCGGATGGTCGGCAGTTGGAAGACGTAGAAGGACAAGTCGAGGTTCCACTGCGGGTCGCGTTCCCCGAACGGCTCGGAGTTCAAGAATTGGAGCACGTTCTCCCACTGGTTCGCGGCGTTGCCGCCCGCGAACAGGCCGATCAGCACCGGCACCACGATCATGGCCGGGCGCCGGACCGGGTCGAACTGCGACCGGTAGCGGCTGACCACCTGCTCGGAGTCGCTGGTCGGGACGAACGTGGGCCGGCCTCGGTAGGCGATCCACATCGACGCCCAGACGATCCCCCCCATCACCACCGCGCCGACCGCGAACAGCGCGATCCGCGCTATCCACTGGGTTGTGAACACGTTCAGGTACCCGAGTTGGCGGAACCACAGCACCTCCGTCCACAGCCGCGACGCCGCCGCCAGCGCCAACACCAGGACCACCAGTGTGAAGACGGTCCAGGCCAGCGGCGATTTCATGAGCGGCCTGCCGCCTGGGCCGCCAGGCTGACGCGGGGGTCTGGGTGGACGGGGAGGGCGCGGCGGCAGGTTTAGCGAGAACACAGGGTTAATCCAAACACATCGGGCGGGCTCCGGGCGCCACCCGACCCAAGGCCGATGCCGCCCGGTCACCAAACG
>JAIROU010000244.1 GCA_031257375.1 Bifidobacteriaceae bacterium | reverse complement strand
GTGCCCCGTGGTCGGCGCGCTGATCGGCCGCGTCGCCTTCAAGCAGCGCATCAACGCGCGCATGGCGGTCGGCATCTTGCTGTGCCTGTCGGCCTCGGTCATGATCGGCTCGACCTCGTTGGGCGCCGAGGCCCCGGCGGGGATGTTCTGGGGCCTGCTGGTCGCCCTGGGGGCGGCCGTGGGCTGGGGCGTCGAGGGCGCGGTGGCCGGGTACGGGACCGTGCTGATCGACTACCAGGTCGGCATCGCCATCCGGCAGCTGACCGCCGGACTGCTCAACTTGGGGCTGTTCGTCCCGGTGCTGTTCTGGGTGGCGGGCCAGCCGGGCCTGCTCGGGCCAACGCTGGCGGCGGCCGTCACCAGCCCGCCGGCGATCGGCCTGTTGGCCATCTCCGGGCTGTTCTCGTTCCTCTCCTTCGGCCTGTGGTATCGCGGCAACTCGATGTGCGGGACCGCCCTCGGCATGGCCTGCAACGGCTCCTACAGCTTTTTCACGCCGCTGGCTTGCTGGCTGATCCTTGGGGTCGCCCTGGGCCAGCCCGGCTGGGGCCTGGCCCCGACTATCTGGGTGGCGGCGGCGGTCATGTTCTGCGGCTTGGTGCTGGTGGCGGTCAACCCCCTGGCCCTCCTGCGCGGCCGAGAGCTCCCGTTCACCCTGCCACCCGCCTCCGCCGGCGCCCCCGATGCGCCCGGCGCGGTCGGCGCCCCCGTCCCGGCCCTGAGCGCGGGGACCGCGACCCGAGCCAAACCCGGTGCGGAACCGATCCTCCCGGTCAACTTTGTCATCTTGCGCCACCTGGGGGACCACGGCCCGGCCGACCCGGACCAACTGATGGCCGTCCTGGCCCAGACGGCCTGCGGCGGGCGGACCCGCCGGCCCAGCCGCCAAGAGGTGGCCGAGGCCCTGGCCGCCGCCGAAAAGAGCGGCGTCCTGGAAGTCTCCGGCGTCGGCATCGGACCGTCCGGCGACATCTCGATCCAATACCGCCCCTCGCCCCACGGCCGAGCCATGATCCACCGCTTCATCGGCCCCCAACCACCCCCAGCCCTCCCCAACCCCTAACGCGAAACCGGAACCCACTCGTCCAAGAGGTCGTCCCCTGGGACGCGCCGCTTCTGGAGTCCGCCTTGGAGCTAAAAACGGCCGCCTCCAGGTGCTCGACGCCGTCTACGTGGTGCTGGCGCAGCGGTGCGGCTGCCCCCTGCTGACCTCTGATGCGCGGCTCCAGCGGGCCGACCCGCCGTGCCAGGTTGTTCTTGCGGCGCCGGTCGTTACGGCCTAGGACGCCGGCTTCTTCGCCGACCTCCTAGGCCAGGGCCAGGCGGCCGTAGTCCTTCGCGTAGCGGTACATGACCAGCGGGTATTCGCCCAACTCCTCGCCCATGGCCTGGCGGTATTCCGCCCAGAGGGTGTTGACGACGGCGGTCAGCGCGACCCCGCGGTAGACGCGGCGGCGCTCGTCCCAGCTGGCCGGGCGCCCCAGGTAGAGCACGGTCAGGCCGTCGATGGCGGCGCGGTCGAAACCGGCCGCGACGGCGAACGAGGCCAGGTCGATCATCGGGTCGCCCATGGCCGCCAACTCCCAGTCGATCAGCCGGATCGAGCCGTCCGCCAGCACCAGCGCGTTCGAGGCGGTGAAGTCGCCGTGGGTGACGACCTCGGCCACCGGCCCGGCGCCGACCGCCGCCAAGCGTCCCACCAGCGCCGCGACCTGGTCGTAGTCGCTGAAGCGGATGGCGTCGCGGGCCTGGCAGAGCGCTTGGAGCCGGGCCACGTCCACCGACAAGTCGCGCCGCCCGCCCAGGGCCAGCCCGGAGCCGTGGACTTGGCGAAGGACGCCGATGACGTCGGCCAGGTCGCGCGCGTCGGCCGGGTCCGCCTGGCGCGCGCCGGGGAAGTACTCGGTGATCCGGTGCCCGTTGGCAGGGTCGATCCAGACCACCTTGTCAGTCAGGCCGAGGGGTTCGAGGGCCTGATAGGCGGCCGCCTCGCCGACCCGGTCGATCCACTGGTTGGCGCCCTCCTGGGGCATCCGATAGACGAACTGGCGGGTCGGCCGGGCCGCTGCGCCGGTCACGCCCGCCGAGACGGCCACGCCCGCCGAGACGGCCGCCGCGTCGGCCGAGCCCGCCGAGCCCGCCGCGCCACCAGGCGCGGGCGCCGAAAACCGGAAGCTGGCATTCGTCAGCCCGTTCTTCAACGGCTCGATGTCCTCGATCTGGCCCTCCGCGACCCGCAGGGCGGCGGCGATCTGGCCCATGATGGCGCTGTCGGTGGTGTCCCGGTAAGACTCGTCGAACTGCCGCAACTCGGCCAGGGACTCGAACTCGCGGACCTGGTGGGCCCCCATCTTCTTCAGCTGAATGGGGAGCTGGTCGAGGTTGGCCCTGATGACGTGCTCGAAGTACCAGTCGTCCGTGCCGGGCGTCGCGTAGGCCTCCTCCAGCAGGGGGCGGAAGCGGGCGGAGAACTCGCGCGTGAAATGGACCGGCCCGACCACCGCCCACTGGTCGCGCCCGCCCACGTCGAGCCGCCGGATGCGGCCCTTCGGGCCGAGGGTGACGACCCACTCGCCGGTCGGCCCGTCGAAGTACAGGCCGCTCATCCAGGAGTTCGGCTCCCAGCGGTGGAACACGTTCTGCTCGATCCAGTTGTCCGCCACCAAGATGTAGCTGGAGGCCAGCCGATCGCGGACGCGGTGGAGCGAGGCCAGGTTGTTCTTGGCGGCGTATTCGGGGTTGAAGACCAATTCGACGCCGAACTTGTCGACCAGGTATTCGAACCGCTCCTTCATGTAGCCGACCACCAACACGATGTCTTCGATCCCGGCCTCGCGCAGTTGGCGCAGTTGCCGCTCCAGCATCGGCTCGCCCAGGACCTTCAGCAGGCCTTTCGGGGTCTCGAAGGTCAGCGGCACGAATCGCGAGCCGAACCCGGCCGCCAGCACGATGGCGTTGTCGACCTTGAACCGGTCCAGGCGCTCCCACCCGGCCGCCGTCAGCGCCAGCCGGTCCGGGGCGAACAAGCCGTCCGCCCGGGCCCGCTTGACCACTTGGTTGGCCTTGCCCAAGGAGACTTCCAGCCCGGCGGCCAACTGGCGCTGGGTGACGGCTTGGCCGCGCTGCTCGGCTTCGGCCAGTTCGCGGCAGGCCAAGGCTGTCAATTCCACAAGGGCACTCTATCCGGCGCGGGACACTACACTTGGCCGGGTGTTTTTGACGGTCGCCTCGCCCGGGGACGAGCTCAGCTATTTGCTGTTCAAGCACCCCGGCCGGGTCCAGGCTTTCGACTTGGCGGTCGGCCGGGCGTGGGTCTTCTACCCGCGGGCGGACGCCGAAGCCACCGAGGCGGCCCTGCTGGTCGACGTCGACTCGGCGGCCCTGGCCCGGTCGAAGCGTTTCCGGGTCAGCGGCTTCGAGTTGGCCCACCACGTCAACGACCGGGCGTACGCGGCATCGTCACTGCTGGCGGTGGCGTTGGGGCGGGTCTTCCGCTCGGCCATGGCCGGGAGCGACCCGGCCGACCGGCCGGGCGCCGCCGACCGCCCCCGCCAGTTGACGATTCACCTGCCGTCGGTCCGCTCGCGGGGCGGCGCGCCATTGGTCCGCCAACTGTTCGAGCCCTTGGGGTGGGCCGCCGATGCCGTCGAGGCGGTCCCGACGTGCGTCGACTTGAGGCTGTCCGGCGTCGCCCGCCTGTCGACGGCGTTGTCGCAGCTCTACGTGCTGCTGCCGACCCTGGACGATTCCAAGCACTACTGGGTGGCCGAGGCCGAGATCGACAAGGTTGTCCGCCACGGCCGTGATTGGCTGGCCGAGCATCCGCTGCGGGACCGGATCTTGTTCAGCTACCTGGCCCGCCAGCGCGGTTACGCGGCCGACGCCGCCGCCCGGCTGGACGGCGCGGCCGGACTGGACGGCGCGGCGCCGACGGATGGCGCGGGTCGGCCGGACGGCATCGCCCGGGCGGACGGCGCGGGCCGGCTGGACGGCATCGGCGGCGGGGCAACCGGCGCGTCGCTTGACCTTGCCCCGGCTCAGGTCCCGCTGGCCGAGCAGCGGATCCGCTACCTGGTGGCCAAACTGCGCGGGCTGGGGGCCAAGCGGGTGCTGGACCTCGGCTGCGGCGAGGGCCGCCTGGTCCGCCGCCTGCTGGACGAGGCCCAGTTCGAGGTGGTCGGCGCCGACGTCTCGCCCGGCGCCCTCGACCAGGCCGGCCGGCGGCTGGAGAAACTGGCCGACCGGCAACTGCGGCGGGTCAGCCTGATACAGGCCTCGGCGACCTACCGCGACGAGCGCTTCCGGGGCTTCGACGCGATCATCGCCTCGGAGGTGGTCGAGCACATCGACCCCGACCGCCTGGCGGCCGTCGAGCGGAACCTGTTCCAAGACGCCCGGCCCGGCCGCGTCATCGTGACCACCCCGAACGCCGACTACAACCGGCTTTACGGCCTCGCGCGCGGTCGGCCGCGCCACCCGGACCACCGTTTCGAATGGACCCGGGCCGAGTTCCAGGGCTGGGCCGAGCGGGTCGGCCGGCTGGGCGGGTACCGAGTCGAGTTCGACGGGATCGGGCCGGAGGACCCAGATCTGGGCCAGCCCACCCAGGTGGCGCTGTTCGAGCGAATTGACGTGCCGGGGCCGGGCGGGCAGGCGCCCGCCGACGCCAGCCGGGAGGGCGGCCATGGCTGAGTTGGACATCCCGGAACTGTCGCTGGTGCTGTTGATCGGCGCCTCCGGCTCGGGAAAGTCGGTCTTCGCGGAGCGGCACTTCGGCGCGTTCGAGGTGATCTCGTCCGATTTCTGCCGCGGCCTGGTCAGTTCCGACCCGGCCAACCAGGCCGCGACCGAGGACGCTTTCGAGGTCCTCGGCCTGATCGCGGCCAAGCGCCTGCGGCGCGGGTTGCTGACAGTGGTGGACGCCACCAACGTCCAGGCCGCCGCCCGCCGGTCCCTGATCGCCTTGGCCCGCGAGCACGACGTGCTGCCGGTGGGGCTGGTGCTGGACCTGCCAGAGGCCGTCTGCCTGGAGCGCAACCGGGACCGTCCGGAACCGTTGGCCGAGTCGGCCATCCGCCGCCAGGTCAAGTCGCTGCGGCAATCGCTGAAGGGCCTCGGGCGCGAGGGCTTGCGCCATGTCCACCGGCTGACCAGCCCGGCCGAGGTTGACGCCGCCTCGATCCGGCGGACGAAGCTGTACAACGACCGGCGGGACGACCTGGGCCCGTTCGACGTCATCGGAGACGTTCACGGCTGCCTGGACGAACTGACGGCGCTGTTGGTGAAACTGGGTTACGAGCTTCAACGCGACGATGGAGGAGAACTGGTCGATGCCGAGCACCCGGACGGGCGCCGGGCGGTCTTCCTGGGCGATCTGATCGACCGCGGCCCGGCCACAGTCGGGACGTTGCGCCTGGTCATGGGCATGACGGCGGCCCGGCACGCCTTGGCGGTTCCGGGCAACCACGAGGCCAAACTGGTGCGGGCGCTGGGACGGGGCGCCAAGGTCCAACTCGGGCACGGCCTGGCCGAGACCCTGGCCCAGCTAGAGGCGGCCGGACCTGAGTTCACGGAGCGCGTGCGGGCCTGGTGCGACGGCTTGATCTCGCATTACGTGCTGGACGAGGGCCGGCTGGTGGTGGCCCACGCCGGGCTGAAGGAGGCCTATCACGGCCGGGCCTCCGGGCGGGTGCGGGCCTTCGCCCTGTACGGCGACACGACCGGCGAGTCGGACGAGTTCGGCCTGCCGGTGCGCTACCCCTGGGCCGAGGATTATCGCGGCCGGGCGATGGTCTTGTACGGCCACACCCCGGTGCTCCGGGCCGAATGGGTCAACAACACCCTCTGCCTCGACACCGGCTGCGTCTTCGGCGGCAAGCTCAGCGCCCTGCGCTATCCCGAGAAGGAGTTGGTGCAGGTCCCGGCCTCGCGCTTGTACTGCGAGCCGGTCCGGCCGCTGGCGGCGGGCATGGGCGCCGGCGGCGCCGATGCCGACACGGGCGCGGCCGCAGGCGCCGGCCCGGAGGCGGACGGCGGCCGTCAGCGCCGGCCGGGTGTCCTCGACGCCCGCGACGTGTTGGGCAAGCGCCTGGTCGAGACGCGCTGGGCGGGCCGCGTGACCGTCCAGGCCGAACAAGCGGCCGGCGCCTTCGAGGTCATGAGCCGCTTCGCGGCCGCCCCCGAGCGCCTGGCCTACCTGCCGCCGACCATGGCCCCGGTCGCCTCCTCGCGCCAGGAGGGCTATCTGGAGCACCCCCTCGAAGCCTTCGCCCACTACGCCGAGGCCGGCCTGGCCCAGGTCATCTGCGAGGAGAAGCACATGGGCTCGCGGGCCGTCGTGTGGCTGGCCCGGCGCGACGGCCCGGCGGACCCAGGGCCGAGCGCGGCGCCAGGCGCCGTGTTTGGCGGGGGGCCGGGGATCATTCACACCCGCACGGGCCGCCCGTTCTTCGGCCGGGAGCTTGAGGCCGAGGCCTTGGACCGGCTGCGGGCGGCGGTCGAGCGGGCCGGGCTTTGGGACGAGTTGGACGCCGACTGGCTGATGCTGGACGCCGAATTGCTGCCCTGGTCCCTAAAAGCCGAGGGTCTGCTCGAATCCCAGTACCGCCCGGTCGCGGCCAGCGCCGCCGCCATGTATGCGGCCGCCACCGACGCCCTCGCGGCGGCCGGGGCGCGCGGCCTGGACGTGGGGGACCTGTTGGCCGCGACCCACCACCGCCAGGCCAACGCCGCCGGCTACGCCAGAGCGGTGGAGACCTACGGCTGGCCGGTCGACGGCTTGACGGGCGTCCAGATCGCCCCATTCCAGCTACTCGCCACCAACAAGGCGGCCTGTTATGCCCAGAGCCACCGCTGGCACCTGGAATTGGCCGACCGGCTGGCCGGGGCCGACCCGGCCTTCATCCGCCGCACCCGCCGCTTCGAACTCGACCCGGCCGACCGCCCGGCGGCCGCGCGAGCAGTCGCCTGGTGGGAGGAACTGACCGCCCAAGGGGGCGAGGGGATGGTGGTCAAGCCCATGACTTCGCCGGTCAGGCGGGGCGCCCGACTGGTCCAGGCGGGACTCAAAGTCAGGGGTCGCGAATACCTGCGCATGACCTACGGGCCCGACTACTTGGACCGCTTGGACGACCTGCGCCAGCGCAACCTCGGCCTGAAACGCTCGTTGGCCCTGCGCGAATACGCTCTCGGGCTGGAGGCCATCGACCGGCTGGTGGCCGGCGAGCCGCTGTGGCGCCGCCACGAGGCGGTCTTCGCCGTCCTGGCCCTCGAGTCCGCCCCGACCGACCCGCGCCTGTGACTGTGACTGTGACTGTGGCGCTGATCACGCACGTCAAGCGACCACCCGGGCCTAAAGACCTATTAGCATTGAAAACAGTGCGGCCCGCGGACGGCCGCCCGCGCCAAATAGTCGACCAGGAGCACAGATGAGCCGAATCAGAAACCAGCAGTTCCGCAGCAAGGTCATGAGCGCCGAACAGGCCGCCGCGCTGATCGCGGACGGGACCAATGTCGGGTTTTCGGGATTCACCGGCTCGGGCTACCCGAAGGCGGTGCCCCAGGCGCTGGCGGCCAGGGCGCGGCAAATCCAGGCCGAGGGCCAAACCTTCAAGATCGGCGTCTTCACCGGCGCCTCGACCGCCCCAGAGTTGGACGGCGTGCTGGCAGAGGCGGACGCGATCGCCTGGCGCACGCCCTACCAGTCCGACCCGGTCCTCAGGCGCAAGATCAACGAGGGCGTGACCGACTACTGCGACATCCACCTGGGGCTCGCCGGTCCGCTGACGGCATCGGGCTTCCTCGGGCGGCTGGACACGGCGGTCATCGAGGTAACCGCCGTGACCGAGGACGGCCAGCTGATCCCGTCCTCGTCACTGGGCAACAACCTGCTCTGGATCGAGACCGCCCGCCAGGTCATCTTGGAGGTCAACCATTGGCAGTCGCTCGACCTGTACGGCATGCACGACGTCTACTACCAGCCGGCCCTGCCGCCGCACCGCCTGCCCATCCCGATCGTCGCGGCGGGGGACCGGATCGGCCAGCCGACCCTGCGGATCGACCCCGCCAAAGTCGTCGCCGTGGTCCTGACCGAGGCCCCGGACCGCAACACGCCCTTCAAGCCGCTGGACGCCGAGTCGAAGCTGATCGCCGGGCACCTGCTCGACTTCCTGGCCCAGGAGGTCCGGGCGGGTAGGCTG
>JAIROU010000185.1 GCA_031257375.1 Bifidobacteriaceae bacterium | reverse complement strand
GGTAAACCTCGGCGGTTTTCGAGGCGGTCCAGTAGAAGTCGAGGTCGGCGGGCATATTGGGGGCCATCCCCTTCTTGGCGGCGCCCGAGTTCGGCGTCACCGCGACCTCGAAGCCGCAGGGCGTCAACGAGGCGGCGGTCGGGTACCAGGTCCAGATGCCGCGGTTGGTCGGCTGGCCGGAGTTGGTCACCATGACGCCAGACGTGCCGGTCTCCTCCGCCGTCCCAGTCCCGGCGGCGGAGGTCGTGCCGGCGCCGAAGGTGTTGCGCCGGACCGTGACCGCGCCGCCGTTCAACAGTTTGACCGTGGGATTGTAGCCGTCGAACCGGTTGTCCTCGATGAAGACGCCGGACGGGCGGGTCGACTCGGCCGCCTCCGCCCCCTCGAAGTAGATGGCGGGGCCTTGGACCGCCGGGGTGGCGGAGTTGTCGAAATCGTTGTCGTGGACGCGGACCGGGCCGGGTCGGCTGCCGCTCGGAGCCTTCAGCAAGACAGTCGCGCTGTTCGAATCGTTGGCCTTGATTTGGATGTCCGTGAAACGGTTGCGGCGGATTTCCCAGTTAGTCATCTCCCCCGCGGCGGCGGCGTCGATCGGCTGGCGGCCCGATTGCCGAAAACCTTGAAAGACGGAGTTCTGAACGGTCAGGCCGTCCACTTTGACCGAGCCGTGGAGGTACAGGCCGTCCGCCGAGCAGCCCGTGCCGTCGGTGCTATTGCAGGTCGAGTTGGCGGGCGCGGAAGGAGTGTTGTCGAAGACCACATCGTCAACGGTCAGGTTCGAGACGGTGTCGACCGCCCCCGTCGAGCTGGTGAGCCGGGTCAGGGCGATCGCGGCCCCGTCCGCGGCGCTCGACTCCCGGCCGAGCCTGTAATCGCTGATCGAGACCCCGTCCGCGCCGGCCATGACGACGATCTGCCGATTGGTGTGGTTGTTCTCCGACTGGATCGACTGGCCGCCAGCCAGCGACGACCGGTCCGCGGCGGCCGAGAAGACGATGGCCGATTGGTACGAATACCAGTCCGAGAAGTTGCGCAGGCGCACGTCCTCGGCCTCCACCACCAGCCCGGCCGCCTCCTTGACGCCGACCAGGCTGGTGTCTTCGCCGTCCGGCGGGATCAGATGCACGCGGCGGCCCAGGTCGAGCTCGAGCGGCCGGGTGACCCGGAAGACCGCGCCCTTGTCCCAGGGGGTCAGCGACACACCCGCCTCTTCGATCTCTCCGGCGTCGGTCGGGAAGGGGATGTTGCCCTCGCTCACCAAGTTCGCTCCGTCCCACAGCTGGCTCGCGACCTCGATGCGGACGTCGCGGTCGGCGCCGATCACCTCGGCGGCGGCGAGGGCGTTGCGCAGCGTGCAGCGCTTGGACCGGTCGCCGCAGTCGGCGGCGGGATCGTTCAGCGCCAGCGAGTCGACCGTGAAGGTCACCAAGCCCCCAGCGGCGTCACCAGCCGCCGATGCCGCCGCGACGCCCACCAGCGCCGCCGAGGACACCGCCAAGGGGGCCGCCAGCCCCGCCACCAAGACCCGCACGCCGTTCCGGCAACCGCCGCCCAAAAACCTCACAGCAATTGCAACCAGGGCTTTCGGGCCGCTATTCCGCTTTGGGGGGAAAATCAGCCTTTGGGATGAGGTGTGGGTGTTGTTCGGCGTGTTCGCGTCGGCGACAGGCTGTTTCTCAGATCCAGTCTCAGAACAGCAGCGCCGTCAACCGGCGGCGGGCCTGGGCGACGGCCGGCTCGTCCGGGCCGGCCACCTCGAACAGGTCCAACAGGCGCAGCCTGAGAAGCTCGCGGTCATCGGCCGAGGCCCCGCGCAGAGCCTCCAGCAGGCGGCCGAAGCCGACCGCGAACTGCCCGGCGGCGGCGTCGCGATCAGCCGCCGCCAAGACGCCCTCCAGCCCGTCGCCCGTCTGGCCGGCCCCCGCCTCGAGCCGTTCCTGAAGCTCGACCTGGGCCAAAGCCGCCTTGGCCAGTTGGTCGGCCGGGGCCTCGGCCACGGCCTTGGCGAAGGCCGCCCGGGCGGCCGCCAGGTCGCCCCGCTCCAAAGCCTCATAACCGGCCTGGTGCAGCGGCGGCGCCGGCGGCGGGCCGGCCGGGGCGGCCGGTTCGACCCGGCCGGTCACCCCGGCCTGGGCGGCCGCCTTGAGCAGTTCGTCGAAAAACCGCCGGGCGGTGGCGGCCGGGACCGCCCCGTTGAACAGCGGCACGCCCCGGCCCTGGACCAGCGCCACCACGCTCGGCACCGACTGGACCTGGAAGGCGGCGGCGATCTGAGGGTTCTGGTCGACGTCGACCTTGGCCAGCAGCAGCCGCCCGCCGTAGGACTCGGCCAGCTCCTCCAGGACCGGGCTGAGCTGTTTGCACGGCTCGCACCAAGTCGCCCACAGGTCGACCACCACCGGCACCTGGGCCGACTGGTCGACCAGGGCTTGAAAGGCCTCCGGGCCGTCCACTTCGACCACGTAGCCGCCGCCGGACGGGCCCGACTCGGAAGAGGCCGCCAAATCGGGCACCTTCGAGTCGGCGAAACGATCTGTCATGGCTCACTCCACTTCCACGGCCGTGGGCACGTCGGCCACGGCGATGACACGGATGGGATCTTCGCTGTCGGCCGGGGGCACCGCCAGGACAACTGTCTGCATATGCTCGATGCGGGCCGATTTGGTCATCGTCAAGGTGGCGGCGCCAAGCCCGGTGTAGGACTCCTCCTGGAAGCCGATCGACAGCCCCTCGACCGGCTCGAAGGACGCCTCCAGCACCGATCTGACCTGGCCGAAGACCAGCGCCCCGGAGTCGGCCGTGGCCAGCGCCGTGACCGAGCCCTCGACCAGCCGGGACGATGCCGCGTGGCGGCCGCCGGCCAGGGTAGCGAGAGGCTGCTCGAAGTGTTCGACCAGGGTGGTCCACAGTTCCCGCGCCGGGTCCCGGTCGGAGCCGTCGGCCAGGGCGGTGTCAAACAGTTCGGCGGACTCGCCGGCCGGGTCGTCCTTGGCCGCCGCGTAAGCCTGCACGGCCTCGATCGGGCTGAGCTTCAGCCCGGACGCGCCCGGCTCGACCACCTCCGAGCCGACCGCCGCCGGGGCGGTCGGCGGGATCGA
>JAIROU010000173.1 GCA_031257375.1 Bifidobacteriaceae bacterium | reverse complement strand
GGAGATGGTGTCGTACAGCGGCGTGCCGCCGCGCCTGGCGTGGGCCAACTCCGAGATCTGCGACCGCAGCGTCTCCTTGTCGGCGCCGAGCGCCCCGAAGTCCCTGACCGGCGCGATGTTCTCGACCGGCTGACCGTCGATCTCGGCGGTCAGGTCGGTGGTGAAGGCCCACACGCCGACCTGGTCGGTGGGCCGGAAGTTGTCAACGGTGGTCCGGGCCGCCTCGATGGCCAGTTCGAGGCGGGTGCGCCCGTCGCCCGCGTCCTCGTCCATCGAACCGGAGATGTCGATGACCTCCAGCACCGCCGAGGGCTTGCGGATCTGCGTCCACTGCTCCAGCGCCGCCGTCACCACCACCGGGTCCGGCTTGGCCAGGGTGACGGCTGGTTTCGCGGGGTCGATGCCGACGGCGGCGTTCAGGTGCCCGCTGACGTCGACCGACTGGTCGAGCGGCCTAAAGCCGTACTTGGGCAGGATCTCCTGGACGGTTCGGGATTGCAGGAACTCCAAGAAGGCCGCGCCGGCCTGCTTCTGCTCCGCGCTGACCCATTTGGCGCCGATCAGCACGGCCGGGTTGTCGGACCAGAGCGAGCCTTCGGCCGGGTAGACGGCGACCAGTTTCTCGGCCGGCGGGGTCAACTGCTCGCCCGGCTGGACGGTGTGCGAGTCCGGGTTGCCCTGGTTGTAGTTGAACAGGGAGGTCTCCTCCAGGGCGATGGCCGAGACGTAGGACGAACCGCCGCCGGTGGCTGATTCGGCCAGGTTCGTCAGGACCTTGCCGGTGGTGTCCCCATAGTGGATCGCGGCCGACTCGAACACCTCGGAGAAGGCCCGCGCCTGGGCCACGTCATCGGCGGTCAAACCGTCCGTCTTGCCGACCGCCGCGTAGGCCTGCATCAGGATCGTGGACAGCCCGGTGGTCGACGTGTTCGGGTTGGTCTTGGAGATCTTGAAGCTCCCCCACAGCGGCTTGCCGACCTCGGACCAGCCGGCGCCGCTGATCATGGCCTCGAAATCGGCTATGCCGATGTCCTGGTCCGGCCAGCCGAGCGCCCTGGCCATCGACTCCGGCATGCCGAAGACGACCGGCGTGTGGGTGAAGGACTCGGCCCCGTCCACGAACCCGGCCCCGGCCAGGGAGGCCACCCGGTCTGTCCAAACCGTCGAGGCCGGCGACCAGATGACCGGCCAGGTGTTCTGATCGCCCTCCGGCCACTCCTGCGGCCGGGCCGAGAGGATCTCGGCCGCCCGGCCGGAGGACACGTTGACCGGGTACACGCTGACGCACCCGTCAACCGCCTTGGCCTGCTCGGAGTCCTTGAACGCGGCGCCGACCTCGTCCATCAGGTTGACCTTTTCCGATGACGTCGCCACGACCAGGGGCACGCAGCCGTCGTCCTCGATCTGCCAACTCGAGCCCCCATCGCCAGTCCCCCCGCCCTGGGGCGCGCAGGCGCCCAGGGCCAGCCCCACGGCGACGGCGGAGGCGGTGGCCAGTTTGCGTTTCATGGTGCCTCTCGAAGTCTGGGCGCAATGTCACCGCCCATGCTATCGCGACCACCCATCCCGCCCCATGCCTAAACCCGGGGACGGTCCTTTCGTCTCAAACTTGGGGACACACCTTGCGCCCTGAGGCGGGCCTTGGCCGACCGGTTGGCGGAACCCGACCGCCAAGCCCGGCCCGAGCCGACCCTTGAACAGGCCTTTCGCCTGCGAGCAGACCTGGTGTCCCGCAGCCGCTTTACACCTTGTTATACATGACGCCAACTATCCCAACGTATAAACTCGGGTGCCATGGTGACCAACCCTTATAGCCCGGGCGACCGGCCGCGGGTGTTCGTCGGCCGGCAGGCCGAGCGGAACAAGCTGCGCGAGCGCTTGGCGCGAGTGATCGCGTATGGCGAGATGATGGGACCGTTGACGGTGGTGACCGGCCCGAGGGGTGTGGGCAAGACCTCGCTCTTGCGCGATGTGGCCGACCAGGCCGCTCGTGACGGGTTCGTGGTGTCTTGGACAGTCGGCTTGAAACGCAAACCGTTCTTGGACGAGTTGCTGGGGCAAGTGGCCCGCGCGCTGGCTAGGACTGAAGCGGTCTCGGCGCCCGCCGCGCGGCGCCGCTTGGCCGAACTCGGGGTGCAGTTCAATGTCGGCCTGGTGAAGGTCGACGCCAAGGTCGCGCCCGGCACCCCGGATCGGGAGCCGTTCGACCACGGGTCGGTGGGCCAGGTCGAGGAGTTCTTGGGCGAGGCCGCCGCCCTTGTCCGCTCTGGCGGCGGCGCTGGGCTGCTGGTAGTGGTCGACGAGTTGCACGCGCCCCTTGAGCCGGCGAGCGACAGGGACCCAGGCCAAGACCAAGCGGCCGCGGCCGACGCGGCGGTGTTGCTCAACGCCGTCCAGGATATGGCCGCAGAAAAGGAGCGTTTCCCGCTCGGCGTTCTCGGGGCCGGGCTTCCGCAGACCAAGGCTCTGCTCACGCGGACGGCCACTTTCGCGGAGCGGACCCGCGAGATCGTCTTGCCGAAGCTGGACGGTCCCGCATCGCGGGCGCTGTTGGCAGAGCCCGCCAAGCTCTTGGGCGTCTCGTGGAGCGACGAGGCCTTGGATTGGGCGATCCAGCAAGGAGACGGCTACCCGCAGTCGTTGCAGATCATCGGCGAAGCCGCCTGGGACGCCGCCGATCCAGCAGAAGGCGGCGAGATCACATTGGCGCACGCCAAAGCCGCCGAACAGGCCATCCGATTGGAGTTGGAGTCGATGTTCCAAGCTCGCTGGCAGGCGGCCACTGACGCGGAGAAACGGTTCTTGGGGGCGATGGCATCGCGTCAGACGGACACCATTCCCAGAGCCGCCGTCGCGCGGGCGCTCGGACTGGACACGGCCAGCCTGTCCATGGCCCGCCGATCCTTGATCGCCAAGGGAATGATCGAGGCGCCAGCCCACGGCGAGCTACGGTTCACCATCCCCAGCTTCAGCCGGTTCGTGTTGGCACAACACGACATGGCTCCCCGCGACCGGTCCAAAGATGAATAGCCCATCCACAGCCGACCGCAGCTTGGCTGAGCAGATGGTGAAGCGGCTCGCGGCATGCAAGGCGGTTGTGGCTTCCCGGATGACACGGGAGGCGGCAGGCGTGTGCGCGCTGGCGGTGCTGCTGGTCGGCTTGTCGGGCTGCCGGGCGGGGACCAACTACGAGGCAGTCGCTCTGGCCGAATACCTGGCCTGGGAGGACCAGTTCGTCAAGGTCCACCTGGACGAACTCGCCGAACTGAAGGCGTTCGTAGAGGACCACAGCGAGTAGACCCAGGTTCCCGCGTTGAGACAGCGCGATTCCCCCCTGAACCGGCGCGAAGCCTCGGGGCGCCAGGAGCCAGCAAACCCGGGGACACTCCCTTTGTCGTGGCAAAGGGAGTGTCCCCAAGTCTGAGACAAAAGGACCGTCCCCGGGTTTAGGGCTGGCGTTTGGCGGCTCGTTGGGCGGCGTTCCAATCGCGCATGCGTTGGGGGTAGCCGGTGAAGTTGACGTCGTAGACCGGGATTCCGAGCGAGATGGCGACTGAGCGGCCGGTGGCCGGGTCGGGCACCTTGCGCCGGGTCCACTCGCCGGTGGTGGCGACCAACAGCAGGGTGGTCTGGATCTGCGAGTTGGGGGGTTCGATATACGCTTCGACGCCGACCCGGCTGGCGACGAAGGCCCGCAGGTGCTCCAACGTCTCGCGCTTGGCGTCGGCCGGCGCCTCGGCCGCCTGGCCGGACCGCCGGCGCTTCGAGAATGGTCGCCAACCCACACCGCGAGTTTAGTGCCTCGTTTCCAAACCCCCGGCACGGCCGCCAGCCCGCACGGCCCGCCCGCCAAGTCGTGTCAAAATTGGTCTGGGACTTCAGGCCCCGCGCGCCGGGCTGACCGGCGGATCGGAGAATCTTCAGAAAGGCGCCACCACCTTGGCCGAATCAGCTGTCTACGACATCGTCATACTGGGCGCTGGGAGCGGCGGCTACGCCGCCGCCCTGCGCGGCGCCCAGCTCGGCCTCCAAGTGGCCCTGGTCGAGGCCGACAAGGTCGGCGGCACCTGCCTTCACCGGGGCTGCATCCCGACCAAGGCGATGCTGCGCTCCGCCGAAGTGGCCGACCAGGTCCGCGAGTCGGCCAAGTACGGCGTCCACTCGGCCCTCGGCGGGATAGACCTGGGCGCCGTCAACACCTTCAAGCAAGGCGTCGTGGACCGCCTCTACAAGGGCCTGCAAGGACTTGTCCACGGCCGGGGCGTGCGCCTGGTCCAGGGCCGGGGCGAAGTCGTCTCGCCCACCCAGGTGCAGGTCGGGGACGAAGTGCTGGAGGGGCGCAACCTGGTGCTGGCGACGGGCTCGCAGGCCCGCTCCCTGCCGGGCGTGGTGATCGGGGGCCGGATCATGACCTCCGACCAGGCCCTCGCGCTGGATTGGCTGCCGCAGGCCCCGATCATCCTGGGCGGCGGGGTGATCGGGTTGGAGTTCGCCTCGCTGTGGGCGTCCTTCGGCGCCAAGCCGACCATTGTCGAAGCCCTCGACCACCTGGCCCCGAACGAGGACCTGGCCATCTCGAAACTGTTGGAGCGGGCCTTCCGGCGGCGCGGCATCGGGCAGAAACTGGGCGTCAAAGTGTCCGAGGTGTGGCAGAACAACCGCGAGGCGACCGTCCGCTTGGAGAACGGCGAGACGCTTTCCGGGGACGCGCTGCTGGTGGCGGTCGGCCGGGGGCCCAACACCGCCGGGGCCGGGTTCGAGCGGATCGGCCTGGCCATGGACCGCGGGTTCGTGCCGACCGACCCGGAGCTGCGGACCAATCTGCCGGGCGTGTGGGCGGTCGGCGACATTGTGCCCGGCCTGCAACTGGCCCACCGCGGCTTCGCCCATGGGATCGCCACCGCCGAGCGGATCGCCTGGCTGACCCCGCCGCCGTTGGCGGAGTCCGGAATCCCCCGCGTCACCTACTGCGAGCCGGAGATCGCCTCAGTCGGCCTGACCGAGGCCGCCGCCAAGGCCGAGCACGGCCCGGACGCCATCGAGACGGTCGAGTACAACTTGGCCGGCAACGGCAAGAGCCAGGTCCTCGGCGCCCAGGGCTTCGTCAAACTGGTCCGCCTGGCCGGCGGGCCGGTCCTGGGCGTCCACATGATCGGCGCCCGGATCGGTGAACTGGTCGGCGAGGCCCAGTTGATCGTCAACTGGGAGGCCTATCCGGAAGACGTGGCCGAGTTGGTCCACGCCCACCCGACCCAGGACGAGGCCATTGGCGAGGCTTTCCTCGCCCTGGCCGGCAAACCGCTGCACGCCCACGCCTGACCCAACGACCCCACCGACCCCACCAACAGAACCGGAGCAATGATGTCCCAGCCAGTACCAATGCCGCCGCTAGGCGAATCCGTCACCGAGGGCACCGTCACGCAGTGGCTCAAGAAGGTCGGTGACGCGGTGGCCGTCGACGAGCCGTTGGTCGAGATCTCGACAGACAAGGTCGACACCGAGATCCCCTCCCCGTTCGCCGGGGTCCTGCTGGAGATCCTGGTCCCGGAGGACGAGGTGGCGGAGGTCGGGGCCGTCTTGGCGCTGTTGGGGGATCCCAGCGAGCTGGCCGCCAGCGCCGGGTCGCCCTATTCGGCGCCCGATGCCGTCCAGCCGCCGCCGGGTCCGGTCCCGGTTCCGGGCGGGCAGCCCTATTCCGCGCCCGATGCCGTCCAGCCGCCGCCGGGTCCGGTCCCGGACTCGCTTTGGCCCGCCCCGCCGAGCGACTCGGCCCTCGGCGACAGCGCCTACACGCCGATCTACGCGGCGCTCCGCGCCCCCGCCCAGTCCCCGGCGCCCTCTTCGAGGCTGGCCTTCGACGCCCCCGAACCGCCCAGCCGGCCGACGCCCGCCCCGACCGCGGCGGCCCCCCAGGCCCCGGTCCCCCGGCCCCCAGCCGCTCAGCCCTGGGCGCCAGCGGCGGCCCCGTCCGGGCCGAGCGCGGCCGGACCGGTCCCGGCAGGCGCGCCCGCGGCATCGGGCAACTCCGGCCAGCCGAGCGCGGCCGGACCGGTCCCGGCAGGCGCGCCCGCGGCATCGGGCAA
>JAIROU010000354.1 GCA_031257375.1 Bifidobacteriaceae bacterium | reverse complement strand
GATATGGTGACGGCCACGGTCGCCTGAGCGGGCCAGGCCGCGGTGGCCAGCCGGGCCTCGACCTCGGGCCGGGCCAGGTGAAAGACGTTCGGCCCCATCATCACCAGGTCGGCCGCCTGGCCGCGCCCCAACTCGACCCGGTAGCCCAGGTCACGACGTTCGCCCAGCTCGAAACCGGCCAGCTGGCGGTCCAGTTTGGCGGTCTTCAGGCCGCCGATGCCGAGCAGCCAGCCCCCAGCCCGCAGTTCCGCCAGGTGGCCCGCGGCCGGGGTGACCACCGTCAACCCGCCGCCGGGCGCGGTCACGCGGCTCAGTTCGGCCGCTCCGCGCGGGCCGAACAGGCTGATCACATGGTTCACGCTGGCGTCCATCAGGGGTAGCTGGCCCCAGGCGTCGGCGGTCGCGGCGGCCGCCCGCGGGTGGCAGCGGGCCGCCCGTTTGGCAGCCGCCGGGGACAGGTCGAGGACCAGCCCCCGGGCTTGCGGGACCGTCTCCAGGACGGCGGCCAGGTAATAGCCGATGCCGCCGGCCAAGTCCAGGATCAGCGGTCCCGCGCCCGCGTCCGGCCCGGCCCCTCCTGGTGAAGCGGGCTTGGCCGGATCAGAACGGTTGCCCGGGCTGGCCGATCCGGGCCGCGCCGGCCCCGGGCCGGTGTTCAGGGACTTGGCCGCGGGGGTCGCCTCGGAGTCGGAGGGCGCGGTTCCAACGCCCTCGGCCAGGGCGGCGGCGACGGATTCGGCCACGGCGCCGGCGATCGGCCGGTAGTGACCGCTGGCCAAGAAATCAGCCCGTGCTTTGACCATGGCGGGGGTGTCCGCCCGATGCGACGGGCCGCCGCCGGGGGTCAAGGAGGCGTACCCCGCCCGAGCCAAGTTGAACGTGTGCCGGGCGGGGCAGGCCAAAGCCGAGGGCGCGGCATCGGACATCGCTAACGGCTGGGCGCAAACCGGACAGGCCAACGCGCCCAAAACCAAATCCAACACCGCGCCCAGGGGAGCCATCCCGGTCATCGCCTGGTGGCTGGGAAGGCCGAGTTGCCGCCGCGCTCGCGCGCGCGGTTCCGGCCTAAAGCGGAACCGCATCCGTCACGCCTGCCGTGGGCGCGAACGCCCGGCGGACCACCGCCGGACCGGCCGCCCGAGGCTGACTCGGGGCCGCCGGCGGCGGCTTCCGGCCCCCGGCGGCGCCCAACCGGGTCGAAAGCAAACATCATGACAACGCTCCTGGCCGACCCCCGTCCCGCCGGGGCCGCGACAGCCCGGTAGGGCGGCGACCGGACTTGATGGCGTTTCGACGCGGCGCGGCGACGAGCCTCGAAAACGAGCTGTCCGGCCCCGCCGACCCGCTGTCGCGGCGGGCTGACCAGCGGAAACGTTTTACTCACGGTGCGGTCCCAAGAGACAGGCGCAGTCGCGGGCGGGGCCGGCCGGGCGGCGGCGCGTGACCGTCGCCCCGTGCGTCTGGCGCCCCGTGCGTCTGGCGCCCCGTGCGATTGCCGGCCGACAGCTTTCATCGGCGCGGGGGCAGGCCCGGCCGCTTTCAGTCCCCGACATGGGCGGTGACGATCTGGCGCAGCAGCTTGGCGGGCGGCTTCCCCTCGCTCCGCGCCCGGTCCAGCACCGCCTGCGCGGTCGTCTTGTCCAACCGGATCGTGAAACGCGGCGAATGGGAGCCGTCGCCGGACGAAGACTTGCCGCCCGGCGTCAAACCAGGTGGTCCGACCTGTTCGGCGCGTTCCGCCAGTGCGTCCAGATCGGCCTCGTCGAGAAGCCGCCCATCGCGCGTGACCTTGTCCCGCTCCGGGTCGTACAAGCGGTAGGTGTTTCCCTCGTAGATGGTCTCGGTCACTGTCGCCTCCAAGTCGGCATCAAGCGAATGATCGCCGCGGCGACGATTCCCCCGGCGGGTCGGTAGCACGTTGACGATGGCCCCCTTCATGGCGCCCGGCTAGGAGCAGCGAGGCGCTGCGCGCCCGCGTATCTCTTGTGGGCGCCCTGTCTCGACAAACCGAGCGCCCGGCCGATCACAGCCCATGACGCGCCACGCGCACGGACTTGCGCCACCGCCTGACTGAGACGGTTCTCGGCCTCCTCGCGCTCCTTGATCGCGGCAAGAAGCTCTTGCATCTCCGCCCGTTCAAAGCTGGCTGTTGGCGTGGGGCCCCGACCGCCATCGGCCTTCTCCACCCAGTCGGCATACTGTTCGCCGGTCAACTCTGTCAATGCGATCACCACCGGGTCTGCTTGGTTTTCGGTAGACATTTTGCCCGGGCGGACATGGCATGCACTACGTCGTCGCGCGCATTGATCCCGACATCCCGCATTCGGCCAGCCGTCTCCGGGCGAACGCATGGGAGGGAGGGCTTGCCCTGCGGATCGGTGAGGTCATGCAAGACGAGCCATTGGCCGAGCACGTGCTCTATGCCTTGATCGGCAACGCCAGGCCGCCCGGCGCTGTCCTTGATCACACGTCAACTATAGTGGACGCTAGCCTCAACGCCAACCGCCCGAAACGGCCTGACCATGCCGTTCACCTTTGTGGCGGGTGAGAGATTCGAACTCCCGTAGCGATTCCGCGTCTGATTTACAGTCAGATCCCATTGGCCTCTCGGGCAACCCGCCTACTTGGCCGGTCCGGTGAACGGACCAGCGCCATGCAACGATACTAGCCAATCCGGCAGAGCCATAATCAGCCCATCTCCCGCATCTCGTCTGCCATAATCAAGTGGCCTTCGCCCCCCGAGGCGATCCCGCTCAAGTGGCCAAAGGAGACCAACATGATCCTGGTGACGATGAACGAAATCCCCGGCTACCAAGTGGAGGCGGTCTTGGGTGAGGTGATGGGCGTGACAGTGCGTTCGCGCAACGTCTTCACCCAGATGGGCGCCGGGATCCAAGCGATCGTCGGCGGTGAACTGACTGGAATGACCGCCAATCTCTACGAAACGCGCCTCGAGGCGACATCCCGGATGGTGGCGGAAGCCCAGGCCAGGGGGGCCAACGCGATAATCGCTGTGCGCTTCGACGCCTCCGACTTGGGCGAGATTTGGACTGAACTGTGTGCCTACGGCACCGCTGCGGTGGTCGTGCCAATACCGGCCGGCCAACCCGGGTCAACACCGCAGTCCGCCGACCAAGCCAGCGCAATGCCCGCCCGGCCCGCCCAGCCCGCCTAATACAGCGGCATCCCAGCAAACCAGTCGGATCACCGCCCCGACAGGCCCTAAGCAGGCCCACATCCCGCATCAGGGGATTCAGCGACCATGCGCCCGAGAGTCCTGGTCGCGACCGAAGCGCGGAGGGGGGTGCGAAAATGGTTGGCATGGCTCAAGAATCGTCATTCGACATTGTTTCCAAGGTCGACCGCCAAGAGGTTGACAACGCGCTCAACCAGGCCGCCAAGGAAATCCACCAGCGTTACGACTTCAAGGACACCGGGGCGTCGATCGCCTGGAGCGGCGCCGACCTGATAGTCATGTCCGCCAACGCCGAGGATCGCGTCAAAGCCGTTCTCGACGTGCTGCAGACCAAGCTCGTCAGGCGCGGCGTCTCGCTCAAGGCCCTGGACGCGGGCGAGCCGCGCCAGTCCGGCAAAGAGGTCAAGATCGACGCCCGGCTGAAGGAGGGCCTGAGCGCCGAACTGGCCAAGAAGATCGCCAAGGCCATCCGCGACGAGGGGCCGAAAGGCGTGCGCACCCAGATTCAGGGCGACGAGTTGCGGGTCGCCTCGAAATCGCGCGACGACCTCCAAGCGGTGATCGCCTTGGTCAAAGAAAAGGATTACGATGCCGCGCTGCAGTTTGTGAACTACCGCTAGCGCCGCTTGCCCCCGGCTCAGGCTCCGTCAGACGCCGACTCAGGCTCCGTCAGGCCCCCTTCAGGCGGCCACGAAAATGTGCCTGGCCGTCTTGGCGTCGATGGGCACCAGGTCCGGGCCGGTGCCGACGGCCAGGCCGTCGTCCTGGGGCCGGACCTTGATGACCGCGCCCGGATGGACCCCGGCGGCGTCGAGCTCGGCCATCAAGTCGATCCTGGTCTGGAGGTTCTCGCCCAGGCGGATGACCGTGAACGGACCCACGGCGCCATCGTCCAGGGCCTCCGGCAGGCGGACCACGCCGTCCATGAAAACGTCCAGCGGGGCGGGGTCGCCCAACTCCTCCAGGCCTGGGATCGGATTGCCGTAGGGCGAATGGGCCGGGTGGTCCAGGATCTCGAGCAGCCGCCGCTCGACCTCTTCGCTCATGACGTGCTCCCAGCGGCAGGCCTCGTCGTGGACGTGGGACCAGTCCAGCCCGATCACATCGGTCAGGAGGCGTTCGGCCAGCCGGTGCTTGCGCATCACCCGCATGGCCCGCGCCCGGCCCAGTTCGGTCAGGCGCAGATGGCGGTCCTCTTCGACCACCAAGAGCCCGTCCCTCTCCATGCGGGCGACCGTCTGGGAGACGGTCGGCCCGGAATGCCCGATCCGCTCGGCTATGCGCGCCCGCATCGGCGTCAGCTGTTCTTCCTCCAACTCGTAGATGGTCCTGAGGTACATCTCGGTGGTGTCGATCAAGTCGGACAACTTTCGGATTCCTCCCGCTCGTGCTGTCGCCGCTGCCGCCGCCGGGTCGCCCTTGCCAGCCTGCTGCTCCAAAGGTAGTTAGTCCAGCCTACCGCCTGGCCAGGCGCCGGTCCCGGCCGCCCGGCCTCAGCCGCTAGTCCTCGCCCGCGCCGCCGCCCGCCCCGGGCGCGCCGCCGCCGGGCCCGCTTCCCCCGGCCGCCTCAGGCGACCGGCCGGCGGGCGTCGTAGTGCCAGAACGGGCGGTGCCAGCGGACCAGCGCGAACACGGCCGCGGCGCAGACCAGCCCGCCCGCCGCGATGGCCCAGCCCTCGCCCAGCAGGTCGGAGTCGACTCCGGTGACCATGTCGCCCAGGCGCGGCCCGCCGGTCACCACCACGATGAACACGCCCTGAAGGCGCCCGCGCAGGTGGTCGGGCGTGGCCGCCTGCAAAATGGTGCCCCGGAAGATGGCCGAGACGGTGTCGGCCGCCCCGGCGATGGCCAGGCCCAGCCCGGCGCCGATGAGCGCCCACCAGATCACCCGGTCGGGGCTGGTCCGCCCGGCCGCCACCAGCACCAGGCCGGTCAGTGCCACCCCGAAGCCCCACACGGCCACCGACACGACCACCCCGCGCCCCTGGCGGCGGACCCGCCCGACCGGGCCGGAGAAGACCGATGCCGCCAGCGTGCCCAGGGCCAGGCAGGCGGCCAGCAGCCCGGCGGTCGGCTTGCCGCCGCCGATGATGACCGCCGCGATGGCGTAGGTTTCGTAGCCTGTTCCCGCGTTGGGTTCCGCAGCGGAAAGGCGGGCTACGTTTACCATGCCGGCAAAGCCGCCGCAGACACCTGAAATAATAAAGGCGGTAA
>JAIROU010000188.1 GCA_031257375.1 Bifidobacteriaceae bacterium | reverse complement strand
TCGGCGGTCAGTTCGGGACGGCCGGCGATCTCCGAACGCCGGCGACGGCGCCCCAGCCGGGCACGGGACCCCGGGCGAACTCGCGCCGGATGGCTGGCCGGGCCGGCGGCGGGCCGACCAAACTGGCCGCCGAACGACAAATCGACAAATCGGCGTTGCCGGCTGCGTCCCTCGGCAGACGGCGCCAAAGACGGCGGCCGGCGGAGAGCTCGAGCTGGCCGCGGCCTGCGGCATTGATGTGGTTTGTGGCGTGGTCCCGGATCGAGACCAAGAACACTTGTCGCGTGGGCCTTTCAGCGTTCTGGCGGGTCAGCGGCTTGCGGGCGTTTGCGGGGGCGCGCGGAATGCTGGTCTCGATGGTGAGGCTCGCGAGGCGTGTTGGTCTCGGCGGCGGAGGCCGTGGCGAGCCCCGGCGGGCGAGGCGGGCGCCAAGCCGGGCGGCGGCCCGCCGCCCCAAGCTCTCATGCCGCTCACCGCGCCAGCCGCACAACCCAGCCCCGGCCACGCCACCAGCCAGCAGCGACCGGCTCACTTCAAAAGAGCCGCACCCATTTGACAGTGTGGGCGCCACGCCGACCGACGCCCGCCCCACCCCCGGCGTCGGGAGTGTTCGCAGGCCACAGGGCCTTAGCAAGAGCGGTGGCGGCGGGATTTGAACCCGCGGTGGAGTTACCCCCACACACGCTTTCGAGGCGTGCTCCTTAGGCCGCTCGGACACGCCACCGCCGGATACAGTACCAGGCCTGGCAGGTTATCGCCGTCGGCGGTCGAAGAAGGCTGCCAGCAGCGCGGCGCACTCATCGGCCAAGACGCCGCCGATCACGTCGGGGCGGTGCAGGGACGCCCGGTCCCGAGGCAGGTCCCAGACCGAGCCGCAGGCCCCCGCCTTGGCGTCCCAGGCGCCGAACACCACCCGTTCGACGCGCGCCGCGATCAGCGCCCCGGCGCACATGGCGCACGGTTCCAGGGTCACCACCACGGTGCAGTCGTCCAGCCGCCATCTCCCCAATGCCGCCGATGCCGCGCGCAGGGCCACGACCTCGGCGTGCGCCGTGGGGTCGTGGTCGCGTTCGCGCCGATTGGACGCGGCCGCGACAACGGCTCCGTCCGGGCCGATCACCAGGGCGCCGACGGGGACGTCGGCGGTCGGCGCCCGGCGCGGAACCGGCGTCGCGGCATCGGCGGCCGGGGCGACGGGATCGGCGGCGAGGGGCGCCCGGCCGGGAACCGACGGCGCGGCGGCATCGGCGGCCGGGGCGGCGGGATCGGCGGCGAGGGGCGCCCGGCGCGGAACCGGCGACGCGGCATCGGCGGCCGGGGCGACGGGATCGGCGGCGAGGGGCGCCTGGCCGGGAACCGGCGTCGCGGCGGCATCGGCGGCGGCCAGGGCCAAGGCTTGGCGCATCGGGGCTTGCCACGGGCGGGCGGCGGGAACTGCCACCCAACCATTGTGCCGGGCTGCTGGCGGGCCTGGACGCGGGTAGGTTTGAACCATGCAGGTTCACATTGCAGACCATCCCCTGATAGCCCACAAACTGACGGTGTTGCGCGACCGGAACACCGACTCGCCCACCTTCCGCGCACTGGTGGCGGAACTGGTGACCTTGCTAGCCTACGAGGCCACCCGCCAGATCTCGGTGCGCGACCACGCCATCGACACTCCGGTGGCGCCGATGGTCGGCGTCGAGTTGTCGCGGCCCCGGCCCATCGTGGTGCCGATCCTGCGGGCTGGGCTGGGGATGCTCGACGGCATGTCCCGGCTGGTGCCGACCGCCGAGGTGGGATTCCTGGGGCTGCAGCGCGACGAGGAAACGCTGCAGGCCATCACCTACGCCAACCGCTTGCCGGACGATCTGTCCGGCCGCCAGTGCTTTGTGCTGGACCCGATGCTGGCCACCGGCGGCACCCTGATCGCGTCGATCGCCTACCTGTTCGAGCGCGGCGCCAAAGACGTCACCGCCATCTGCATTCTGTGCGCGCCGGAGGGGCTGAGCGCGGTCGACGAGGCGTTCGGGGAGCACGCCGGGATCAAGATCGTGACGGCCGCCGTCGATGAGCGCCTGAACGACCGCGGCTACATTGTGCCCGGCCTGGGCGATGCCGGCGACCGGCTCTACGGCGTGGTCTAGGAAGCCGGTATTTCACCACCTGGGCTCGCCGCCGCCCGCCCCGGCGCCGACGCTGCGGGCGTCCCCGCAAGTCCGCGCCGCAAGCCGGAAAGGTTGGGCGCTGAGCCGAATTCGCGCCCCCGGGGTGAGTACTCTTACCCACAGCCCCTTCACAGGGGGGCATGGTTTGTGCAACCCTTGTTGAGGCGCCGGTTCCTCCCCCGATGGACCCGGCGCCGTTCTCATGTCTGTATCCTGCCGGACCCCATCCCGGGCGCTAACATTCCGATGGTGACCGGATCAGAGCCCGCCGATGCCGCCAACGCCGCCGCCTGGCAGGCCGAAGGCCCGAACTTGGTTTTCGCGGGCGACAACCTGCCGACCATGCGCGCCCTGCCCGGCGGCGCCTTCCGCCTGATCTACCTGGACCCGCCGTTCAACTCCGGCCGCGTCCAGTCCCGCCAGACCACCCGCGCCGTCCGCCGCCCCGGCGCCGGCCGCCTCGGCTTCCAGGGCCGGTCCTACGACCTGGTCCGGGGTCAGGTCACCAGCTACGACGACAGCTTCGCCGACTACTGGGCCTTCCTCGAGCCCCGCCTGGAGCAAGCCTGGCGGCTGCTGGCCGACGACGGCACGCTTTACCTGCATCTCGACTACCGCGAGGTCCACTACGCCAAGGTCCTGCTGGACGCCATGTGCGGCCGCGAGTCCTTCCTCAACGAGATCATCTGGGCCTACGACTACGGCGCCCGCAGCAAGTCGCGCTGGCCGGCCAAGCACGACAACATTTTGGTTTACGTCAAGGATCCGAAGAACTATTTTTTCGCCGCCGATGCCGTCGACCGCGAGCCGTACATGGCGCCCGGTTTGGTGACGGCCGAGAAAGCAGCCCGCGGCAAACTGCCGACCGACGTCTGGTGGCACA
>JAIROU010000138.1 GCA_031257375.1 Bifidobacteriaceae bacterium | reverse complement strand
TTTGAGCGTCGGGGCTGATCAGGGCGATGGGGTTGTCGACGCCGCGGCCGGGCTGCGCGGCGTCGGCAATCCCTTCGCCCCGGCCGCGCCCCGTTGCGAGGCCCGAACCGGCGCCGCCGCCGTCTGCGGGCGCCGCCCCCGGCCCGGCCTCGGGCGCTCGTCCGCGCGACTCGCCGGCGCCGGCACTTCCGCCGGGCTTCACCATCGACACCAACACTCCAGCCGGGCTTCTGAATCGAGACCAACATTTCGAGGCTTCGCCAGGATGTGTGGGTGGTTGGGGCTGTCCGGCCGGGCGGCGGGACGCGCAACGGTGGGATGGCGGCGGCGCCGGCGGGCGCGGCCCGGCGTGTCAATGGCGCAAGGAGATGAAATCGCAGTCTCGATGGCCCCGGGGCTTGTTTTTGGCGGCGAGGCTGCGGTCCTATCTCCTTTTTCGGGGTTGGCCTCGGCGAGGCTGCGATTCTATCTCGGGGCGGTTTCCGGAACCCCTGGTCAGGGCGGTTTCGGCGGCGGGGCGGGAGATAGGATCGCAGTCTCGGCGGGCCCGGCCCGGAGAAAGGAGATGAAATCGCAGCCTCGGCGGCCCCGGGGCCCGTTTCGCGCGTCGAGGCTGCGATCTCATCTCCTTGGCGGGGGCCGCGCCGAGACGCGCGGATTGACGGCCGGGGCGCGGGGGCGCGGGGAGCGCGGCGGGGAGGTTCGCGGAGCGCGGCGCGGGGCTCGGCGCCTGGCCCCGGCGGCGCCTGGCCCGACCCCGTCAGGCCCGACCCCGTCAGGCCCGGCCCCGTCAGGCCCGGCCCTGTCTTATCGCATGACATCGTGGACAGCGTCAGGTCCGGCCCGGTTGGGGGAGTTACGGCCACCCATGCCCAAAGCCGCCACCCGACCGGGCGGAGTCGTCGCAGTTCAGAGCGTTTCGGCCGGCCAGCCGTCCGCGCATTCGGGTCCCTCGGCCGGCCGTAACTGCCCCAACCGAAAACCGGGAGCAGAAAACCGGGAGCCCTATTTTTTCAGTCATAAGAACTGCAGCGCCTCCGCTGCTGCCGATCCTCCGCAGCCGGGCGCAAGCCGACATCCTCGCGCAAGTATTCCTCCGCCCAGGCGTCGAGCACACGCTGACCGAACTGGCGCGGGCGGCGGGGGCTAGCCTGCCGGCGGTGCATCGCGAGGTCGGCAGACTGGCCGGGGCGGGACTCGTGGCAGACCGCCAACAAGGCCGGAATCGACTGGTCAGGGCCAGTCGCGACCACCCGGCCAATGGGCTGTTGACACAGTTGCTCGAGCTGCCCTTCGGTCCCAAGCCGGTGATCGCCGAGGCCTTCGCGGATCTGGGCGCGACAGCCGTGATCATCTTCGGCTCGTGGGCCGCGCGCCACGCCGGCCAACCAGGACCCGCCCCGAACGACGTCGGCGTGCACGTTATCGGTCAAGTCCCGCGCGCCCGCCTGGACGATGCCGCGGACGCCGCCCAAGCGCGGCTCGGCCTGCCCCTGAACCCGGTCCAGCGCAGGCAGGCCCCAGGTCATCACCGGAGCCGCGGCCACCGACGAAAGCCGACGCGCGGCATCGGCGGCGACTCACGGGCGGGACTTCGGAAGATAAACCGGGTCGGGCGGGTCGGGCGGCGGTCCGGGCGGCGGGTCGGGCGGCTGAGTCGGGGGGCTGAGGCGGGGGTTTTTGGGGGTGGGGGCGTTACGGACGTCGGGACGGCTGTTCAGGGGGTTGTACGATTGCGACCGCACTGTACGGTGGCCCGCGCCCGGCGGCGCCTCGGCGCGGCGGCGTTTGGGTCGGCCGGCCGGGGCGGCCGCGGGTGGCGGCGAAGAAGATGGAGGGGACCGAGGCGTGGAGTTGACCCGGACCGGTCAGGCCCAGCGCCGCGGGACGCCGTTCATCGTCTTTTTCCTGGTTTTGTTGATGATGTTCGTGATGTTCTCGACGGACATGTACGCGCCCGCCTTGCCGCAGATGGCCGAGCAGTTCGGGGAGTCGGAGAGTCTGGTCAACATGACGGTGGCGTTGTTCTTCGCCTTCAACATTGTCGGCATGTTGGTGCTTGGTCCGGTTTCGGACAAGACCGGGCGTCGGCCGGTCCTGTTCGTCGCCATCGGGTTGTTCACGGCCGCCTCGGTCGGGTGCGCGGCGGCTTGGGGGATTTGGGCGCTGATCGGTTTCAGGGTTGTCCAGGCGATCGCCTGCGGCGGGATCATGAGCGTCAATCTGGCGGTGGTCAAGGACAGCTTCGTCGACGGCTCGCGGGTGACGGTGCTGATGATCACGCAGGCGATCTCGGTGGTCGGGCCGATCGCCGCGCCGGTGTTCGGCGCGCAACTGCTGGTCTGGTTTTCTTGGCGGGCGACTTTCGTGGTGCTGACCGTGCTTGGGCTGGTGGCGCTGGGCTGCTGTGTGGCCTTCCGGGAGTCCCTGGCCCCCGAGGACCGCGCCCCGGGCGCGCTGGTGACGAGCCTGAGGGGCCTGGCGGTGGTGGGGCGGAACTGGCGGTTCATGGTCTTCCTGCTGGCCACGGCCGCTTTCAGCGCGATGCCGTTCAACTTGTATTTGACGGCGGCGCCGTTCATCTACGAGGGCTATTTCGGGCTGTCGCCGCAGGCCTACTCCTACTTCTTCGGGGCCACGGCGGCGTTGGCGGTGGTCGGGCTGGGGGTCTATCGGCTGGTCTCGCGGCGGGTTTCGCTGGCTTCGTTGACCACCGTTCTGATCGGCTGCGCCGGCCTGACCGGGGTCGGGCTGCTGCTGGTCGGCCACGCCTCGCCGTGGGCGTTTTTCCTGTTCATGCTCGCCTTCCAGATGATCGGTACGATGATCCGGCCCTACGCCGCCAACGTGCTGTTGAGCCTGCAAGAGACGGACACCGGCGCCGCCAGCTCGATGATGAACTGCTCCCTCCAGCTGCTCGGGTTCGCGGCCATGATGCCGGCCGTCCTGGCCGGCGGCGACTACCTGACCAGCCTGGCGATCCTGATCTGCCTGGGATTCGTGATCTCGATGGCGTTGTGGGTCTTCCTGATGAGGTCTCCGGCGGAGATCCCGCATGTCAAGCGGGGCGCCGCTTGACGGTGGCGGCTCTTGGACCGCTTCGGGCTAGATCTCAGACCTGGGCCGCGTCGAGCGCGTCGAGCGGAGCGGGGAACGCCGCCACGCCCGGCGAGCCGAATAGGCCCGCCTACCAGACCACTCTCGCCTGGTGGGACATGCTCTCCAGCATGTGGCTGCTGGACCAATTGCCGGCCTGGGCCGGGGGGATGGGCTTCAGGGCCGATTTGGGGGCGGCGCCCAAACGCCACTTGGCCGATCCGCCGTCCTGGCGCTGCGCCTGCTCAGATTGACGGGTTCGTCCCTGCTTGGATCGCCCAACCCCGACGGGCGCCCCGTCCCCCGCGTCGGCGCCCCAACCGGGGCGGGCGCCGCCGCAGGCGTGTACGATTTGGGTGACATGCGGATGCGTGTCATATGGTTCGTACAGCCAAGGGGGTGAGCCCGGTGTGGGCGTTCCGGCCGTCTGATTGGGGGAATTTGGCGCGCGACCAGCGCGTCCGGCTGGGCTGGTCGCAGGCGGACCTGGCCGCGCGCGCGGGCACCACCCGCCAGTGGGTCAACCGGTTCGAGAGCGGCGCGGGCACGGCATCGGCGCGGCTGGACCTCGCGCTGCGGGTGATGGACCTGCTGGGCCTGATAGTGGAGGTCCGCCCCGAACCTCCGCCCGGAGGCGCCCGGTGAGACGCTTGACCGCCTACCTCGGAGGGGCGCGCGCCGGCTGGTTCACCCAGTTGGACACGGGCCGGATCGTGTTCGATGTGGACCCCTCCTGGGCGGTGGGCGCCGAAGGCCTGGAGGTGTCGCTCAGCTTGCCCAAGTCCAAGGCTCGCCACGAGGGGTCCGCGCCGAGGAATTACCTGGCCGGGCTGCTGCCGGACAACCCCGACGTGGTGCGCCGCTGGGCGGCCAGGTTTGGCGTGGCCGCGGGCAACCCGATGGCGGTGTTGGGGCATGTCGGGCTGGACACGGCGGGCGGGATCCAGTTGAGCGGAATCGACCAGCCCGAGTTGGATGCGCCGGGGGAGTGGGCGCCGCTGTCGGATGAGGACATCGGCAGGCACCTGGCGGACCTGCGGGCTGACCGGTCCGCCTGGATGTTCGGCGGACCGCGCCCGCAGAGCTTCTCGCTGGCGGGGGCCCAGGGGAAGTTCGCCCTCACCGACGCTCACGGTGGCTGGGCGTTGCCGCTGGGCGGGGAGCCCACCACGCACATTGTCAAACCGGGCGCCTCGGGTTTCGCGGGGCAGGAGCTGATCGAGCATCTGTCGATGCGCGCGGCGGCCCATTTGGGGTTGCCGGTGGCCGAGTCTCGGGTGGTGTCCTTCGCGGGCGAATCGGCCATCGTGGTGACCCGCTACGACCGGCTTCGCACCCCCGAGGGCGTGCGAAGGGTGCACCAGGAGGACTTGGCCCAAGCGTTCGGGGTGTCGCCGGCGCTGAAGTATCAAAGCGACGGCGGGCCGGGCATGGCGCAGATCGCCGCGCTGCTCCGCGCCAGCTTGCGCGCCGCCCAGGCGGACCGCGCGGTCCGGGAGTTCCTCGGCTTGTGCGCCTACAACTGGGTGGCCTTGGCCACCGACGGACACGCCAAGAACTTCTCGCTGCTCCACACGGCGGAAGGACCCGCGTTGGCGCCAGGCTACGACATCGCATCCGTCCTGCCGTACCCGGACCTGGCCGACCGCTGGACCGCCCGGATGGCGATGCGGGTGGGTCGGCACTACCGAGACCGGGACATTCGCGGCCGCCACTGGGCCGCTGAGGCGGGCGCCGCCGGGCTCGACCCAGACGAGTTCCTGACCGCCCTGCGCGCCATGGCCGGAGATTTCCCGGCGGCGGTTGCCCAGGCCGCCCAAGAGCCCGCCCTGGTGGACGATGCCGCCCGCCTCGCCGCCAGCTTCGCCTCCCTAGCCGAGGCCAGGGCCGCCGAGATCGCAAAACGCCTCGCCAGCTGACCGGGTCCAGCGGGAATCCCGCCGATGAACGTCACACGCCAAACGCCACCAGAGTCCTGACACAACAGGGTCACCGAGTCTGAACCGCACGCCGCCGTCGATGCGGCGGCGGTGGAACGAGATGGAGCACCGCGATGCTCCGGAATCTATCGCCGCCGCAGAGGCTGGGGAGGCGGTCGAAGCCGCCAGGCGGTTGCCTCCCAACCTGGGCTTCTTCGGTTGATCCAAGGCCGCGGACCGCAGGGCGGCCTGCATCATGATTCGTCCTGAGACGGCATCGTGATGTATACTCTGGCCGTGCGAACGACTTTGACCCTGACCCCGGAGGCGGACTCCTTGGTGCGCGCGGCGATGGCGGAACACGGCTGGACTTTCAAGGAAGCCGTCAACCAAGCGATCGTCCGAGGGATCGGCGGTGGGGCTGGGACGCCGTTTTCGACGCCGACCTATCCGATCGGCCTGCGGCCCATTACCGGCGACCGGGCGTTGGCCCTGGCCGGCGACCTCGAGGAGGCGGAACTGATTCGCAAGCGGGACCTCGGGAAATGAAGGCCGTCGACGCCAATGTGCTGATTTACGCGGTGGACCAGACGGCGCCGCATCATCGGTCCGCCAAATGCTGGCTCGACCAGGCTCTGTCGGGGTCGGAGACTGTGCTGTTGCCCTGGCTCAGCCTGTTGGCGTTCGTGCGCCTCACCACCCACCCGGCGCTCTCGGCCGACCCGCTGACCCCCGGCCAGGCGATCGGCATCGTGGAGGCCTGGCTGGCCCGCCCGTGCGTGCGAGTGCCCAGCGCCAAGCCGGACTTGACCCGGGCGCTGCGGACTCACCTCGAGGCGACCGGACGGGGCGGAAACCTGGTCAACGACGCCTTCTTGGCGGCCGTCGCCGCCCAGCACCGCGCCGAAGTCGTCACCTTCGACAACGACTTCGGCCGCTTCCCGGGCGTGAAGTGGCTGCGCCCCGGCCAGGCCCCGGCCTGAGCGTCTGTGTCCAAGATTCCGGCGCCGCGCTGGCTTACGGCGAGTTCTCTGACCAGGCCATTCGGATGGGCGAGGAGGTCGCCGCGATCGCCAGCCTGCGGTCGGCGGAAGTGGCGGGTTCCGCCTACTGCTCAGACCGGCGAGGCTTGGTGGTGTTCATCAAGCCGGGCTCGGACCAGGCCGAGCAGGATCTCCTGGCGGTCGCGGCGCTCTATCCGGACCAGACCCTGGAGTTCCAGTACGTCACCAGGTCGGCCGATGAGATGGACGACTTGGTGGCCGAGGTCGTCGCGGCGGGCCTGGCCGAGTTGGGATTGTCGGGGATCGGGCCGGATATCGATTCGGGTGGCCTCCTGGTCGAGGCGCAAGGGTACGGCGAGAAGGCCGCCGCCCCGGCCGAGCAGCTAATCACCGAGTTCGTGGTCATCCGCACCCACTCCTCGGTGACCACGAAATGCACCAGCGCTCCCCGCCCGAACTCCAACAGCGGCTCTCCCACCGGACGGCGGTCCCGGGTGTACTGCCTCAGCCCCGCCTGCATCGATTGCTCGAATTCGGTCTTCAACTCGATGGTGGCCACGGGTGGCCGTTGAGGAACAGCACCAGGTCAATCGAATTCTGGTTCTTGGCCGAGTAGCGGACTTGGCGCATCACCCGCAACCGGTTCAGCCCGTAACGCCGGTCCAACTCCGGGTTCAGCGGCGTGGCCGGCCTCGGCTGGAACAGCGACAACCGGGCGGGTGTCGCGTCCACCGCGTTCTTCAAAACGTTCAACGTCCCGCCGCCGGCCATTGGGCCCGTGGACAGCAGTTTGACCACCCGGCCCCGTATCCGCTCGGCTGCGGGAGCGTATTCGCCAAGGACATTGGACACCCCGCCGCCGGTGCCGTCCCCAACGCCCGCGCCGTGGCCCCGGTCTGCGCCGCCGGGCTTTACCAGCTTCGCCAACTGCTCGGGCTGCGTGTCGTAGAGCCATCCAAACAAATCCGGCAGGTACAGCGCCGAGGCTTGGTCGTAGTACTCGTCAAAGGGTGGAGTGT
>JAIROU010000468.1 GCA_031257375.1 Bifidobacteriaceae bacterium | reverse complement strand
CCTGGTCTTCCGGTTGGTCAAGGGCCGAGACGACAGGGGGCGGGCATCATGACCGAGACCGGCCGGAAGATCCGCTCGACCAAGGGCGACAAGGCCGTCGCCGCCACCTCGCACACCCTGCTGGCCGTGTGGTCGGTGATTGTGATCGTGCCGTTCTTGTGGACACTGCTGTCCAGCTTCAAGACGTCCAAGCAAATCCTGTCGTCGCCGTTCTCGCTGCCGGACCGGCTGCACTTCGAGAACTACGCCAACGCCTGGCAGACCGCCGGGATTGGCCAGTTCTTTTTCAACACCGTGATCGTGGTGGGCTCGGCCCTGGTGCTGGTCATGCTCCTGGGCGCGATGCTGGCCTATGTGCTCGCCCGTTTCCGGTTTCCCGGCAACCGGCTGATCTACAACGTCATGCTGGCGGCCATGGCCTTCCCCGTGTTCTTGGCCATCGTGCCGCTGTTCTTCATCCTGAAGAACATGCTGCTCCTGGACACGCTGCCGGGATTGACCATCACCTACGTGGCCTTCGCCCTGCCGTTCACAATGTTCTTCCTCTACTCGTTCTTCAAGCAGTTGCCGGAAGACGTCTACGAGGCGGCCATCGTCGACGGCGCCGGCGAGTGGCGGGCCTTCTTCCAAGTCATGCTGCCGATGGCGGGCCCCGGCATGGCCTCGGTGGCGATCTTGAACTTCCTCGGCTTGTGGAACCAATTCCTCCTCCCGCTGGTGCTCAACCCGAGCAAGGAGAACTGGGTGTTGTCGCAGGGGATGGCCTCCTTCGCCTCGAAAGCCGGGTACGCGGTCGACTTCGGCGCACTGTTCGCGGCGGCGGTCATCACGATCGTCCCGGTGGTGGTGGTCTATGTGCTGTTCCAGCGACGGCTGCAAGGATCGGTCTCCCAGGGCACTTTCCGCTGAGTCTGGGCCTGTGGATTGCGTTCTGGGCGTCGACGTCGGCGGCTCTTCGACCCGTTGCGCCGTGGCGAGTTCGGCCGGGCGTTGCCTCGGCTACGCCAAGGGCGGCGGCGGCAACCCCATCTCGGTCGGCGCGCATGCGGCGATCGAGACTGTCGCCGGCGGGATCGGCCTGGCCCTGGAGCGCGCGAAGATCGGCGGCGAGCGGATCGTGGCGGTGGTCTTCTGCATGGCGGGCGGGTTGACGTCTGAGGACACCGCCGCCTTCGGCGACACCTTGCGGGAACTGGGAATCCGCGCCGCCCCCACGCCGGCGGGCGACTTGTTCGGCAATTTCTGCTCCGGCACCTGGCAGACGTCGGGCTATTTGCTCGAGTCCGGCACCGGGGCCGGCGCGCTGCGGATCGAGGACGGGGAAGTGGCTAAGACCTCTGACGGGCTCGGCTGGCTGCTGGGCGACGAGGGATCGGGATTCTGGATCGGTCGGCGCGTGGTCCGCGCGGCCCTGGCCGACCTGGACGACCGCGGCCCGCGCACCCGCTTGACCGAGCTGGTGCTCGGTCGGCTCGGCCTGGCGCGGGAGGGCCAACCAGACTGCGGGCGCGACCTCGTCGACGGTCGCCCGGCGGTGGTAATACCGGCGTTGAGGATGATCTACAAGTGGCGGCCGGTCGAATTGGCCGGCTTCGCGGCCGAGGCGTTCGCCGCCGGAGACGATGCCGTGGCCGCCGCCATCCGGGAAGAGGCCGCGTTGAGCCTGGACAACACCTTGGCGGCGGTCTCGCGGCCGGGAATCCGAGGCCCCGTGGTGATCGCCGGCAGCGTGCTGCTGAACAACCCCGGCCTGCTTGACCGGGTCAAGGGGCTGGCGGCCCGCCATCTCCCGCAGGCCGCGTTCATCCCGGTGCCAGATGGCGTGGCGGGAGCGGTGACGCTGGCGCTGCGCCAGATCGGCGTCCAAGTTGGCCGAGCCCAGTTCGAAGCCATCACCGACTCGCTGGCGGCGCTGCCGAATCGGTGACGGCGGGGGCGCGGCCGCGCCTTGTCAGCGCAGGACGATCGAACGGGTCAGATTGCGCGGATGGTCCGGGTCCAGCCCGCGGGCCAGGCTGCGCGCGACCGCCAGTCTCTGAGCTCGGACCAGATCAGCCATCGGGTCGAGCGAAGAGTTGATCCAGGTCGCGCCGGTCGCCGCCACCTGGTCGGCCAGCCCGTCCGGCGCTGGGCCAAACATCCAGACCAGGCGACCCGGCTCGGCTAAGGCGATCGGGCCGTGCCGGTAGTCCATGGCCGGATGGGCTTCGACCAGGCTGAGCGACGCCTCGCGCATCTTCAGGGCGGCCTCTTGGGCGAAGCCGACCGTCCAGCCGCGGCCGAGGAAGGCGGCTTGCTCGGCCTCGATCCAAGCGGTTTCGATCGGCTCGGCCAGGGCCGCGCGGCAATCGGCTATGGCCTGGCCAAGATCCTCGCCCAGGCTGGCGCGCAGGAGCGCCAGCGTCGACGTGGCGAACCGAGTCTGGACGACGGACCGCTCGTCGACGAAGTCGAGGTTCACCAACTGGTCGGCGCCGCGCCCGATGGGACTGTCCGGGACGCCCACAATCGCCACCGAGGCGGTCCGGCCGGGGAGGCGGTCGAGCGCGTCGGCGACTTCGGTGGTGGTGCCAGAGCGGGAGATGGCGACGACTCGGTCGTAGTTCCGCTCAGCCGGGAACTCCGAGGCGGTGAAGGCGTCGGTCCAGCCCTGACCAGACCGCTCCCGCAGGGCGGCGTAGATCATGGCCATGAACCACGAGGTGCCGCAGCCGATGACGGCCACTTTCTCGCCTTGGCCGGGCAGTCCCGGGGCCTCGGCCAGGGCGGCGGCTTGCGCCCAATTGTCTGGCTGCGAGGCGATTTCGGCTGCGACGAATGGTTGATCGGTCTGGGGCATATTCCCGCTCCTGGGATTGATGGTGTCACGGATACCACTTAGACTAGCGAGCGGTAGCGCTCGAAGCAACCGGAAAACGCTCACTATGGTGCAGGCCCGGCGGGTCGGCCGCTCATGGTCCGACCTGTTCACCGACTCGGTGAAGAGCCGGCGGCAGCCGTCTCTCACAGGCGGTGGCTACGATGAGAATCCGGTACGGACAAAGGAGGGCGATCAGTGGATCGGCACGCGCGGATTTCATCATTGCTGGCGATGCTGGCCCAGAACGGCAAGGTCGAGGTCGAAGAAGCCGTCGCGGCCCTGGGCGCCTCGCCCGCGACCATCCGGCGCGATCTGGTGTACTTGGACGAGCAACGCCTGGCCACGCGCACCCACGGCGGGGCGGTCGCCAGTTCCGGCTCGTTCGACCTGCCGCTGCGATTCAAGACCGGCCAGGCGGTGCGGGAGAAGCAACGCATCGGGTCGATGGCGGCGGACTTGGTCCCATTCGGATCGGTGATCGCGCTGAATGGCGGGACCACCACTTTGGAGATCGGCCGCGCCCTGGCCGCCCGCGCCGACTTCGCGTCCAGCACCGACGACGTCCCGGCCTTGACGATCGTCACCAACGCCGTCAATCTGGCCGGGGAAATGCTGGTCAGGCCACATTTCAAAGTGGTGGTGACGGGAGGGGTCGTCCGGGCGCACTCCTATGAGTTGTTCGGGCCTTTGGCCAACCAGTCGATCCGAGCGCTGTCTGTCGACACGACCTTCCTGGGCGTCGACGGCTTCGACGCCTCCTTTGGGGCCAGCGCCCACTCCGACGCCGAGGCCTCCGCCAACTCGCTGTTGGCGGATTGCGCGTCGCGGGTTGTGGTGGTCGCCGACGGATCGAAGGTCGGGCGTCGCGCGTTCGCGCAGATCTGCACGCCCGACAAGGTCGACATCTTGATCACCGACGAAGGCGCGAACGCTCAAGCGGTCGAACGAATCCGGTCCTTGGGAATCGAAGTCCTGGGCGTCTGACCGGGTGGTCGCAGAGGCCGCGGTCTGGGAGGCGAAAGCGCGTGAAGGCGGTCGAAGTGTTCGGATGGCTGTGCGGCGCGGTCGGTCTGGCCGCCTACCTGCCGCAACTGCTCAAGCTGCTGCGCACCCGGCAGGCGGCCGGGTTGTCGGTGCTGTCTTGGCAGTCGATGCTGGCCGGGTCGATCGCCTGGACCAATCATGGATTGATGATCGGCGCCGCCAACCAGGCGGCGCTGAATGTCGTGATCGGCGTGCCGACGGCGATGATCGTGGCGATGATCTGCCAAGTCCGAAGACTGCGCGCGGTCCGCGTCTTCGGGGTGGCGGTCCTGGCCGGGGCCGCCGTGGCGGCATCTGACTGGCTCCTCGGCTCGGCCGTTTTCGGCGTGGTGGTTCTCCTCCTCGGCGCCGGCGCCATCGGCGGCCAAACTCTCGAGCTTGTGCGAGCGCCCAGCCTCGACGGGGTGGCCCCGACGTTCCTCTTCGGCCAATTGGCCTTCTCCTGCCTGTGGGCTTTGTGGGCCTTGTGGGCCGGGGACATCGGCACGGTGATCGCTTTCGCGTCCAATGCCCTGGTGCTTGCGTTCAACGCGGCCTGGTGGGTCCATCGAACCGTCGGCCGGACAGGTGCGAGGCTCAGGCCGGGCCGCCTATGAGGCCTCCGGGACGGCGGCCGCGATGGCGGGGGGCGGGAGCGTCTCGGCCGGGGAGCCGGCCGGGGTGCGGCGTTCGAGCAGCACGGCATCGTGCCAGACGCCGTCCACCTTGGCGAAGCGTTCGCGGCGGCCGACCTTGCGGAAGCCGAGTTCCTCCAGCAGGTGGATGGCGGCGGTGTTCTGGGGCGCCACGTAGGCCTGCAGGGTCCACAGGCCGGCCTGTTCGGAGGCGGCGATGAGGTTGGCCAGCAGGTGGCGGCCGAAGCCCTGGCCGCGATAGGTCGGGTCGACGAACACTGACACCGCCGCCACTCCGGCCAGGGCCGGCCGCTCGGAGACCGGCTCGAGGGCCGCCCAGGCGGTCACCCGCCCCTCGCGGTTGGCCGCCACCAGCCGGGAGCCGGGCAGGTGGCGGGCGTCCCATTGCTCCCATGTCGGCAATTCGCCGTCGAGCGTGGACGGTCCCGCCGACCCCGCGATGATGGCCGATACGTCTTCCCAGTCTTGCGGCAGCAGCGCCCTGATGTGCATGTCAGTTCTTCCGTCTTGATCATCGGAGTCAACCAGCCATTATGCCACCGCCAAAAGCTACGACGCCGGACAGCGGGTGCTGATCGCACCGCGCTTGCCGGGGCCGGGGCGCGATCAGGCGCTCGGCGTGGTCGAGTTGACCGATTCGGCGCTGGCGACCTCGGGCCTGGACGAGCAACCCGGCCACATCATCGATCCCGGGACCGGCCGCCCGACAGCCGGCCGGCCGGAGCCGGGTTGGCTAGTCGAGGCGTTCCGGAGGCAGGCGGACGGTGAATCCGTGAGGCGTCTCGATGGTCGTGGCGCCATCCTTGGGATCACGCTTGTAAGACCAGCGGTGGCGGGTCTTGAGGTCATGGCAGCCTTTTGACAAGTGTTGCAGGTTCAACAGCACAGTTTGGTCTCTTGCGCGCCGATTCCGGTTGTATGGCCGGATGTGATCGACTTCGCAGCGACGGTGGTCCTGGGTGCACGCCGGATTCGCGCACCGCGGCTGCCGGATCGTCAGCATTCGGCGCAACCCGACGCCGGGCGAGTAAGAGTCGGCGCTGGCGGCCTCCATCGGCCAGTCGCCGGGTTCTGTGCCCCACGGGTTGACCGCCCCGGCCGGGCCGCCGGGTGGCCCGGCGCCTCCGGGCGGCCTAGCGCCTCCGGGTGGCCCGGCGCCTCCGGGCGGCCTAGCGCCTCCGG
>JAIROU010000445.1 GCA_031257375.1 Bifidobacteriaceae bacterium | reverse complement strand
GCTCGTATCGGTTCCCGGCATTCGCCATGATCCCCTCCCCAACTGAATATCCTATGCATATTCAGCCTAGGGCCTGACCAACACAAACACTCACACGCCACGCCCACGAATCACACCCGACACCGAGTGGCAGGACCTCGCGCCCGCGCGCCCGGGACAGGCTGGACACAGTGGGCGCGATTCAGGCTGGCGGGTGGTCGGCGCGGGCGGGCTCGGCCAGCGGCTGGTCGTCGTCTTGGCGCAGCAACTCGTCTTCGATCAGCTCGTAGCGGCGGATGTAGGTCGAGATGATGGCTTGGCAGGTGGCGACCAGGGGCAGCGACAAGAAGGCGCCGAGCGGCCCCAGCAGGGTGCCCAGGGCCAGCACCGACAAGAAGGCCACCGCCGGGTTGATCTCCATGGTCCGGGAGGTCAGCTTGGGCGCCACCAGGAAGTTCTCGACCTGCTGGTAGGCGACTATGAAGATGACCACTGCCAGGCCCTTGATCGGCGTCTCGGTCAGGGCCACCAAGACGGGCGCGGCGCCGCCCAGATAGGTGCCGACGGTCGGCACGAACTGCGACACCACGCCGGAGAACAAGGCCAGCGGCAAGGCGTAGTCGATCCCCAGGATGAGCAGGAAGACATAGGTGACGGAGGCGTTGATGAGCGCCAGGATGACCCGGGAGGCGATGTAGCCGGCGGTCTTGTCCTGGGCGGTGGCCCAGATCTGGAGCACGATCCGCTGCTGCTTCTGGGGCAGCGGGGCGCAGATGGTGGCCCGCAGCCGGGGCCCCTGGGCCGAGATGTAGAAGACCAGCAGCAGCAGGCCCAGGAATGAGATCAGGCCGGAGAAGAACTGCGTGCCGACCGCCCAGGCGTTGCGGGTCAGGGTCGAGCCCCAGTTCTGGGCCACCGTCTCCAGGGCCTCGTTCTGGGTCGGGATGTCGATCCCGAAGCGCTTGCCCAGCCATTCGGTGACATCGGAATAGATGTCGGGGATGCGCGAGACCAGCGCCACGACCTGATTGACCAGCATCGAGCCGAAGGCCGCCACCAGGCCGGACAGGGCCAGGGCCACGCTCAGCATGACCGCGCCGGTCGCCAGGCCGCGCTTCCAGCGCTTCTTGACCAGCCAATCGACCGCCGGCTCGATCGCCAGGGCGACGAACAGCGACGTCACCACCACCATGATGAGCGACGACAGCCGCCCGACGATTTGCCAGACGACCACGGCCCCGGCCACCACCAGCACCACTTTGATGGCCGCGCGGGTGATCCAGGCGGGCGCGGACTGGTTCATGGCGCACCCGCCCCAGCCCGCCCGGCGCCAGCGGCGCCAGCGGCGCAGGCGCGGCGACTCAGCGCCGTCGGCGCGGGCAGCGCCGTCATAACCGATCTGGCCATGCGAAACTCCTTGTCCGAGTGCCCAAAGTCCTGACCGGCAAGTCTAATCGGCCGTCGGCCGCAGCCCGCCCAACCGACCAACGCCCACCCGGACCGGCGGCCGTCCGCCGTCGGGGCGACCCGGCGGCACAGTGCAACAGGCCCGAACCTGGCCACATGCCCAAGCCAGACGTCAGCCCCCAAGGCCCCCCGACGGCATCGTGCGCCAAAACGCGACCGCCGCCAGGACGCGAAAACGCCGGCCGCCGGGGATTCGGGGCGTCCCGGCGGCCGGCGTGTCTGTGACGAGGCGGCGGCCTCAGATGTCGTAGTAGAGCTCGAACTCGTGCGGGTGCGGGCGCAGGCGCAGCGGGTCGACCTCGCGGGTGCGCTTGTAGTCGACCCAGGTCGAGATCAGGTCCGGCGTGAAGACGTCGCCCTCGGTCAGGAAGTCGTGGTCGGCCTCGAGGGCGTCCAAGACCTCCGGCAGCGAGCCCGGCACCTGCTGGATCTGGGCGTGCTCGGCCGGCGGCAACTCGTACAGGTCCTTGTCGACCGGCTCGGCCGGCTCGATCCGGTTCTTGATCCCGTCCAAGCCGGCCATCAACTGGGCCGAGAAGGCCAGGTACGGGTTGGAAGACGGGTCCGGCACGCGGAACTCGATCCGCTTGGCCTTGGGCGACGAGCCGGTCACCGGGATGCGGATGCAGGCCGACCGGTTGCGTTGGGAGTAGACCAGGTTGACGGGGGCCTCGAAGCCGGGCACCAGCCGGTGGTAGGAGTTGACGGTCGGGTTGGTGAAGGCCAGGACCGCCGGGGCGTGGGCCAGCAGGCCGCCGATGTACCAGCGGGCCAGGTCCGACAGCCCGCCGTAGCCGCGCTCGTCGAAGAACAGCGGCTCGCCGGCCAGCCACAACGATTGGTGGCAGTGCATGCCGGAGCCGTTGTCGCCGAAGATCGGCTTGGGCATGAAGGTGACGGTCTTGCCGGCCTGCCAGGCGGTGTTGCGAATGATGTACTTGAACTTCATCAAGTCATCGCCGGCGTGCAGCAAGGTCGAGAACTTGTAGTTGATCTCCTGCTGGCCGGCGGTGCCGACCTCGTGGTGGGCCCGCTCCATCTCCAGGCCGGACCCGGCCAGCAGGTGCACCATCTCGTCGCGCAGGTCGGCCATCTGGTCCGAGGGCGAGACCGGGAAGTAGCCGCCCTTGATGCGGGTCTTGTAGGCCTGGTTGTGGCCGTCCTCGCGGCGGCCGGTGTTCCACCAGGCCTCGTCGGAGTCGATGTGGTAGAAGGACTCGTGCTCGTTGGTCTCGTAGCGGACCGAGTCGAAGATGTAGAACTCGGCCTCGGGGGCGAAGAAGGCCGTGTCCGCGATGCCCGTCGAGGCCAGGTGGGCCTCCGCCTTGGCCGCCACGTTGCGCGGGTCGCGGGAGTACTGCTCGCCGGTGAAGGGGTCGACGATCGAGAAGTTGACGACCAGCGTCTTGCGGGTCCTGAACGGGTCCACGAAGGCTGTCTTGACGTCCGGGATCAACTTCATGTCGGATTCGTGGATGGCTTGGAACCCGCGGATCGAAGACCCGTCGAACATCAAGCCGTCCGCGAAGGCGTCCTCGGTGAAGGCCGTTGCCGGGATGGTGAAGTGTTGCATGATGCCCGGCAGGTCGCAGAACCGGACGTCGACAAACTCCACACCCTCGGAGCGAACGAAGGCCAATGCCTCCTCAGCGCTGTTGAACATAGATATAGCCACTCCTTAGAGTCGGTGATCGCTGAAACACCGAAACCTTAGGCGGGCCGGGTGACCCGCCCATGAAGCCTTTGTTACAGGTCTGTTTCGCGTCCGCGCGCGTCCGCGTCAGGCGGTCGCCTGGCCGATCGGCACCAGTTCGAGCAGGTGCTCGGCGCCCCTGAAATCGTCGGGATTGGCCGTCGCCAGCGGCAGCCCGCCCGCCACCGCGACGGCGGCGATCATCAGGTCGGTTCGCCTGGGCCGGGGACTGCGGCCGGCGTCGCGGACGGCGGCCGCCAGGTCGCCGTAGCGCTCGGCCGCCGCCCCGTCGAACGTGTCTTATCGCATGACATCGTGGACATCGTGGACGGATCCGTGGACGGTTCTGCCTCGCGACATCGTGGACAATGTCCGCGGCTTTGGCGGCTCCGCGCGGTGCGATGACTGTATGGACACAAACTCTCTGCCTGCGCGGCTGCGCGAGGCCTGATCGGCGGCATCGGCGGGCGCCTGACCGAACTGACCGCCGAACGAAAAATCCGCGTTCGGCGGTCATTTCGGTCGCCACGCCGGCGCCGGCGAGCGGGGTCGGCGACCGGGCCGATCCCCTGACCTGGGCGGACGCGCGAGGCCTGATCGGCAGCATCGGCGGGCGCCTGATCGAACTGACCGCCGAACGAAAAATCCGCGTTC
>JAIROU010000443.1 GCA_031257375.1 Bifidobacteriaceae bacterium | reverse complement strand
ATGCCGCCGATGTCGCCGATGCCGCCGATGCCGCCCGTGGCCCGGAGGGGGCCGGCGGCCCCCAGACGCCGCGCCCGGCCAAGGCCCCCAAGGGCGCGGCCCGGCTGGGGCCGCCGGCGGTGTTCTTGGCCGCCGTCGTCACGCTGGTGGCCGCGATCATGGTTCTGCTGGTGAGCCTGGACGGCTGCGAGCCGGAGGTCGTGGAGTTCGATTCCGAGATCTACTGCTCAGCGATAGCCCAGCCCCAGGTCCAACTCGATTCCAAGGCCATGATCGACGGCGACGAACAGGCCCTCAACGACGCCAAGAAGCTATACGAGGACCTCAAACAACTGGCGCCGGACGAACTGGCGGACGAATGGTCCCTGATCGTCAAAGACCTCGAGTCGATGATCAAAGCCGCCTCCGGAGCGACCTCGGCCGAAAGCGTCGACTACCAAGCCTTCACCGACGCCTTCAAAGCCATCGAACTGGACAAACGCGACCGCTGCGGCCACTAAACCCGGGGACGGTCCTTTCGTCTCAAACTTGGGGACACTCCTTGGGGGCAGATGGGTCGCGCCGGGGGGCTGTCTGCGGGACCATTGATAGATGACTACTTCAACGCCAGGTCAGTCCGCGACCGGCGAGCCGACCCTGGCTTCGGCGACCCTCGGCCGACTGAGCGAGGCCCAACTCCAGTACCTGTTCGACCTGTGGGGCGGCGAGCCGGTGCCAGCCGCCGAGGTCACGCGCCAAGAGGCTTTGCCGGCCACCCGGCCTTATTCATGGTTCGTCAAGCGGATCGGGCCGGCCGGGCTGAAGCTGACCAAGGCCGGCTATCTGCCACCGAACGTCGTCAAGGAGGCTTATGACCAGCTCGGATGGACGGCCCAAAAGGCGGTGTCGAATTACCGGGAGGTGCATCGGGTCCGCATCACGGCGTTGCGCTCGGCCGCTCAACGCTTGGGGCTGGTCTGTTCGGACGGACACCGCCTGTGGGCCGACGATGACGCCCTGGCGGTGGCCGACGACCCGCTGGCGATGTGGCCGCTGCTGGTCTCGCGGGTGCCCCAATGCTGGTCGTCCAAGATCGAGCGCGATGTCACAGTGCTGCTGCTGGCGGGGGCCGCGGTCAACCACGGCCACCGCCGCGACCTGGTCAAAGAGGCGGCGGTCTGGGCGGTCACCGCGATCGGCTGGCGCTCGTCCCGGTCCGGATCGGTGCCCACCGTCCACCAGGTCTCGGGCTGGGCGCGCCACATCAAAGATGTGTTGCACTCGATGGACGCGCTGACTTGGCGCGGCTGGGCCGACCCGGAAGACATCAAACCGCACGGCACGCTTTTCGCCCGCGCCGTGCTGGCCCTGCCCGCCGTCACCTGGCCGGTCGCCTGACCAGCCGAGCGCCCGCCCGGCCCGGGCGACCCCGACGCGGCCCGGCGGCATCGGACCCGACGCCCAAAGGCGGCCCGGCTGAATCGGGCGAGGGGGCTCAAGGCGTCAAATGGCGTTCGGCCAACCACTCCAGGATGAGGTCGCTGACGAACTCGCCGTCTTCCTCGGTCGGCAGGTGCCCCACCGCGCTGAGCAACTCGAAGCGGTAGTCGGCGCCGCCCAGGAAGCCCGAGCGGGTGGCCCGCCAGCGCAGGACCGGGTCGGAGTCGCCCTGGATTTGCAGGACCGGGACCGGCGCGGCCATCCGGACCGAGCGGACGAACCGGGCGTGGGCGGCGCTCAGCAGCGGGCGCGTCGCCCAGCGCAACACCTGGGCGGACTTGACCGGGGCGTAAGGAATCCGCATGGCCTCGGCGTAACGGGCGGCGAGGACCGGGTCGATCACCGCCGGGTCGGCCACCCAGGTGGTCAGCAGCGCGGACATGAAGGACGGGTCCGGCAGCAGGCGGCGCGCCCAGCGCGGCGAGCGCAGGGTCGCCACCTGCCCGATCGCCCTGGGCGAGGTGAAAACGCGCCGCTTCGGCAGCAAGCTGCCGGGGTGGTGGCAGGCCAGGGCGACGATCGCGTCGAGCGCCTGGGGCGCCCGGCTGGCCATGGTCCAGGCCACCTGCCCGCCGACGCCCTGCCCCACGACGACCGCCGAGCGCCGCCCCAGCGCGGCGATCACTCCGGCCACGTCGCGCGCCAGCATCGGCAGGGTGTAGCCCTCGGGCGGCTTGTCGCTGGCCCCGCAGCCGCGCAGGTCGACGGCCGCGACGCGGTACCCGGCCGCGCCCAGCGCGGTCAGCGGGTGGCGCATCGCCCACCAGTGCTGCGGCAGCCCGTGCAGCAGCACCACCAGCCGTCCCTCCTCCGGCCCGCTCATGGCGGCGTGGAAGCGCAGGCCGCGGGCGGCCACGAAGCGATGCGACCACGGCCCGTCGATCAGCGCGGCGGTGAAATCGGCCGGGGCGGGTCGGCTCCGGAATATCAATTAGCCCTCCGGGGGACGGTCGGGGCCGGGGGTGTCCGATGCCGCCGGGTCGCCCGCGTCCGCCGGGTCGCCTTCGGCTTTGAGCGCGTCAAGCGAGCCCTTGATCAAGGCGGTGGCGCGGCCGACCGCGGCGGTCGCCCGCTTGAGGAGCGAACGCCCGGCCACCGCCAGCCCGGCCCCGGCCAGCAGCACCACCCCGGCGGCGATCAGATAGGCCGCCCACGGCCAGATGCCTAGGGCCACCAGCCCCCAGACGAATGCCAGCACCAGCAGCGGCACAATCCCGGCCACCGCCGCGACCGCGCCCGTGATCAGGGCCAGGCCCAGCCCCAGGTTCACCCCGGTGCGCGACAACTCGGCCTTGGCCAACTCGGCCGTGGTCCGGTAGAGGGCGCTGACCTCACGCAACGCCTCGGCGGCGGCGCCGCCGAGGGTGTTTGTAGCCATAGTCAATCCCCTGTCTCGAGCCCTCCGGCCCGGTCGTCTGGCCGAAGCATCGCTGGTTACAGCTTAGAGGCCGGACCGGCGCGAGCGCCCGCCGTCGGCGCGAAGTCCCCAGCTTTGGCCCCGCCAACCGACGCCGCGCCGACGGGGGGAGAGATCCTGGCGGAAAGCCGTGGCGGGGCGAAGAACGTCGCGGTGCGGGGCCGAAGCAAAGACAAAGCAACGGACGAACAGGTTATCAATCGCGCAATCCAATTGCCGTAACGGAGAGAACCCGTCGACATGCCCTTAACGTAGGTTAATACGTGCGTGGGTTCCTGTTCGCCCGTTGCTTTTGTACCATCAGTTCTAGCACGCCAATATGGCCTCTGGCAAGCCAAAATGCGGAAAAAAGATGGGATGAAAGCGGCCTGTGAAAATGGCCATACGCAGCCAGTCAACCACGTGTCCCGGCCGAGTTCAAGTCGTTTTCCGGATCGCTCAGCGTCCGCGCAGGCGCCGCCCGCGCAGGCGCCGCCCAACCAACGTCGCCGTCACAACGACCAACACCGGCCCGACGAGCAGCGCGGCGCCGCTCAAGGCCAGCCGGCGGTTTTCGGTGCGCACCGGGCCGGGCGCGGCGAAGCGCACCACCTGCCAGCCGCGCTCGACGGCGATCCGCCGCAGCGCCCGCGACGGGTTGACGACTGCCGGATGGCCCACAGCCTCGAGCATCGGCAGGTCGGTGATCGAATCCGAGTAGGCGAAGGACCGGGCCAAGTCGTAGCCGTGACGTTCGGCCAGGGCGGTCATCGCCTCGACCTTGGCCGGGCCGTAGTTGAAGAATTCGGCCTGGCCGGTGTAACGCCCGTTCTTGACCTCCAGGCGGGTGGCAAGGCAGTGATCGGCGCCGAGCATCGCCCCGATCGGCTCGACCAGTTCGCGGCCGGAAGCTGACACGATCACCACGTCCCGGCCCGCGTCGCGGTGGGACTGGATCAACTCGGCGGCCTCATCGAAAACCTGCGGCCAGACCTTCGCGGCCAGTCGGTCCCGGGCCAACCCGGCCAGCCGACTGGCGTCCCAACCGGCCACTATCCCGCCCAACAGTTGACGCAACCGCTCCGACTGGATCTGCCCGGAAGACACGAACTGGTAAGCGGCCTGGGCGTAGGCGGACTTCAGGACGGTCCGCCGCCGCAGCATCCCCTCAGCGATCAACGTCGAGGTCAACGCCACCGTCGAACTGCGGGCGATGATCGTCTTGTCGAGGTCGAAAAAGGCCGCCGGGCGGCCGGGCGCGGCCGGGGTCTGATCACTCACCTGAGGATTGTGGCAGATGTGAAGACAAAGTGTCATCCACAGGTTTTTGCGTTCTCGGCGCCCGCCCCCGCCCCGGACGGGGCATCCTATGACCGTGCCGATCCCACTTGTGGTCCTGATGACCGACGACCCGGGCTTGGCCGACGCGGCCAGTGCGGCCATCTGGGAGGCGGGCGCGGCCGTCCAGCCGCTCGACTCGGCCGACCAGATCGGCCACCTGGCCGCGGTCCCCCGCCTGGCGGTCTGCGGCCACGACGTCGACCAGGCCGCGGCCGCCGGCCTGGCGCGGGCGTGGCCCAGCTGCCAGATCGTCCGCGCCGCCCTCGGAGACCGCGGTCCCGGCTCCGGCCGGCGCCTCGTGCTGCCCGAATCCGCCCGCCAACTGACCGCCCTGGTCGAGCGCGTCCATCGACCGGTCCGGCCGGTCATCCGAGTGGCCCTGATCGGCGCCCACGGCGGCGCCGGAACCAGCTGCCTGGCCGTGGCGCTGGCGCTCTGGCTGGCCGGCGACGGCGGCCCGCGGGGCAGAAGTTGGGGCCGCGGCCACCTCCCCGGGGCCGGCGCGCCCAATGCCATCAATCCGGCCGCCCGGGCCGGTGGTGGTCCGGGCGGCGGGTTGGGAGTGGTTATGCCCGATGCCGTCGAGCCAGGCGCCGTCTGGGGCGCCGGTTTGGGTGTCAGCGGTTCGGGCGTCGGGTGGCCCGATGCCGTCGGCCGGGCGCCGCTTGGGCGGGCGGCCCGCGCGGGGGCCGGGACGTTCCGGGGCGGGCCGGCGCCGTCCCAGTGCGGCTGGCCGGGCTGAACCGGGCCGGGGCTCCGATCGGC
>JAIROU010000399.1 GCA_031257375.1 Bifidobacteriaceae bacterium | reverse complement strand
TTCTACCCGGCAGACGGCGGTTGAGGTCTCCACCCAGCCCATCCCTTCGTCCGAATCCGCCACAACAAACCTGATGACGCCGTCCCGCTCCTCAAGCGCATTGGCCAAGGTGCGGGCCTCGGCCTCGATCCAACCAGCCGCGAAGACCGGGGCAGATTGTTCGTCCGTTTGCGAGAAGTAACCGTCCAGGTTGTTGCAAGGCCCCGGCAAGGTCGCCTTTTAGCTGGTCAGTAGCAGCTTTGCGACTCTTGCGGGGCTGCGTGAGTGGTGGCGGGTCGCCGCGGCTATGTTGTCCCAGCCTAGGAGCCGGAGCATGGTGATGGCGATGTTCCTCAAGACGGCCATGGCGGCGGGGCCTGTCCCGGTCCGCACCTGCGAGCGGTCCTCGTCGAATGTGACATCCCGGACGTAGTGCAAACGCACCTCGATGGACCAGTGGCCCTGCACCCACTGGGCGACTCGGAGCGGCTGGGCGTCCTCCATGGGTCGCGAGCAGATCAGGTAGACCACCTCGACGGTGCGCTTGCCCTTCCTGGTGGCGGCGCGCCGCACCTGGAGGACCTGCTCGCAGCCGGGGAACTCCACTTTTGCGGGTTTGGCCAGCGCTTTGACGGTGCGGGTGACGATCCGGCCGTGGCCGCGCTCGGTGTAGGAGCGGCTGGGGACGTCCCGCCACGGGAGCCGCGCCAGCGATTCTTTCAGGGCCGGCTGGTTGTCTTTGACGGTCAGCACGTAGTCCCCGCCGCGGCCCACTATCAGCTCGGCCGTCTCCCGCTGGGTGTGCATCGCGTCCATGGTGACCACCACGCCGTCCAAGTCCAGCATCTCTAGAAGCTCCCTGGCGCACGGGATCTCGTTCGTCTTCGCGTCGACCTGCAGCTGGCCGAGCACCGCGCCCGTGGTGTGCTCCAACGCCGCCACCAGGTGCGGGGCGCCGTCGGGGCCGTTCTTCGCGCCGCGGGCGGTCTTCCCGTCCAACGCTATGGCCACCTGCCCCCCGAACGTCGCGACCCTGGCGCCGACCCACGCCCCGAACAGCCGCGACAGCACCGCCGGGTCGACCGCCTCCAAGACCCGGCGGAACGTCGACTCGGACGGTATCTCCCCAGGCAGCCCCACCCGGGCGAGGATCTCCGGGCCGGCGTCCCAGGCGTGCTCCGCGATCGCGGTGAACGACCTCGCCCCAGCCGCGACCGCCGCCGCGGCCAGGGTCAGCACAATCCGCAGAGGGTGCCGCACCCCGCGCGGGTCGCGCGGGTCCGGCGCCAGTTGGAACAGTTGGACAACGTTCGCGGCGCGCAGCGCCCGGGGCTCGACTTGGCTGCCCGCGTTGGGGGAAGATGGCATAGGACGCGGCCTTCGGTGATGGGGGGAAGAACTATCATCACCTCCGATCATCGCCGCCAAGGCCGCGTCCGCCCCGCATTTCACCCGGCGCGGCCCCAAAACCCCAGGTCAACCCGCCCCAAACCGACCTTGCCGGGGCCTTGGCCCCAAACCGACCTTGCCGGGGCCTTGATTTTGCTGATAGGGTAGTCGGCGCTTTGCGCCAAGGTGTCGCCGCGCACAGCGCGTCCTATCATCCCGCCCTTCGACGCATTGTCGAGGAAGAATTCTCCCGGGAGGATGGACTGCTTCGGGTAGTAGTGGCAACAGACACTCTCGCTATGGGCGTCAATCTCCCTGCCGACGCCGTGATAGCAACATCCCTTGCAGGATACTCCGGCCAACCACGAGCGTGGCGTCTGCTCTCGGCCGACAATTTGGCCAATAAGGCAGGAAGAGCGGGACGCAGGGGGCAGACTTCTCGTGAGCGCGGCGAGTTCTATCTTATCGTGCCTCAAGCGGACGAGCTTCAATTGATTGAAGACCTCGGCAGTGCCGAGACCGAAAAGCTCACTAAGCCAGCCGAGGTCTTGCGCGCCTTCATCACGGAACCTGCGGAGCCAGCCAGGGTGAGGTCAAGCTACCGAGACATTAAGTCCGTGACGAGCCTCGTCCTCCAAGTCCTGTGTCAAGACAATTTCGGCCGGAATGAGAAGAACCTTCTTAGGCGAATTCGCACCGTCTTGGGCGGAATGCTTCTTCAGCACGAGCCAAACCCGCCCAAATTCAGCCCGGAGGAAGTGTTGCAGACCCTGCAAGACAGGAATCCAATCGGTGTCAGAGACGACCACCTATTTGGTCTGACCGGGCTCGGCGCGGCCCTCGGAACATCAAGTCTCGACCTGGACTTGGCGCCGACTCTGGAGCGGATCGCTCGGTTGAGCACCCATGACGCTGGAAGGATAGATCTCTTGTGGAACGCCTGTCGCTCATCAGCTATTCAGCGGGCCACTCTGTGGATATCACTACCACCGGCGCAGGAGCGTCACCTGCCCTCGCTACGCCAATCAGTCCTGGACATAGCGTGGGCCTATTGCCATGAGAAAGCTGACATTCGAAGGTCTTCCGCGTCTTCGTTAGAGCTAGATGGGAACGAGATACCTGAGCCGTTGGTCGAGAAGGGCGACAGAATACTCTCAGAGGAACTCTGTCACCTACTGGAGGAAAGGGACGGGGAAAGCGCGTCGGATGTCGAGGTAAACGCGCTCCTGAGGGCGCTGATTCTCAACGAGTGGTCCCTGGGGATACCATTTGACCAAATCTGTGCGAGGTTCACACGAGCGGTTAAGTCTGCGGAAACACTGGGGCCGAGAGAACACCGGGTGAAACTCCGAATCTACCCCACCGACGTCGAGCAACTGGGAGATCAGGTGGCAGGAGTACTGCGAGGTGCCGCCGGGCTTGCTATTGGCGATAATGGCGTTGTCTACACTGACAAGATTCAGGCTATGGCAACTGAGGTGGAACTTGGGGTGCCATCCTGGCTGGCTCCGCTGCTCCGACTCCGCCTGTCGTCGCTCCACCGCGAGCGTTTCGGGTTCCTCTGGAACGCTGAGGCTCCCGAGAGCCTACTCGATGTGTTGAACCGTCCCGAGTTGGCAAGTGCGAAGGGCGTGAACGTCGACCAGATCGCAGAAGCCAAGCGAGTCATCGCGATACGAGAAAGCGATCGCGAGTCATCTCGGATTGTACTCGCTGACCGGTGGGCGCGGGTGTATGTGCCGGGCGGTGAGGGCGACCAGTTTGGCGAACTTGCGGATGTGCTCAATGAATACGAGTCTGCAGAGAATTACGCCGAGAGCCTACGTGATGTCTTGCAGACGTTTGGACTGAGAGTGGAGATTTCGAGTTCAGATTTCTGGGTTACCGTTCAGTGCGCCTCGCGCAACAGCAAGATCGGCATTTATGTGCCGAAAGACCGCATCACTGGCAAAATGGTAGAGGCTGCAAGTAACCTTGACGGCCTGTTCCTCGGACGCACCGGGCTGACTTCGTCTGGCGAGCAGCGGTTGGGAAAGCCGCACAGGGTGGTTTTCGCCGCGCCTGAACAGTTCCTGACCGTGCTCGCGAACCTCGTTGATCTCCACGGCGAAGGAGTCGCAGGCGGACAGGTGGTGAACGCACTGCGGGACATGGACAACTCCGCGTTTGGGTCAGACTCCTGGAGCGTCAGAGATAGGAAGCTGGCGCTGCCGCCGCCCTTCGACGGCGACATGTCCCGACCTGACGCCGAAATCCAGACCGTACCGGCGGATGAATCGACGGCCGAATAGTCCGGCCCGGCCTGACCCCCGGCCGGGCCGGGGGCGGGCGCCTAAGCCTCGTAGTGCGACCAGGCGGCCAGAATGGTGACCGTGCGCGTGGCGTGGTCGATTCTGTAGACCAAGCGATGCTGGTAGTTGATGCGCCTCGAATAGCGTCCAGCCGACGAGGGCTCGAGTTTCTTGAAGTAATCGCTGGGCCGGTACGGGTCTTGGCGAAGTGTAGCCACGAGCTTTTCGAACCTCTGTCGCAGACCTGAGTCACGGAGTTTGCGCAAGTCGGCTTTGGCCGAGTTCTTGATGACTACGGCCCAGGGCCGGTCGAACGCGGCTTTGGTCACAAGGCGTCCCAGTCGATCGTCGCGGCGTCGATGACCCCTGAGCCGTCAACCTCGCGGGCGCGCACTACCGCCATCGTGCCTGTGGCCTCGAGGTACAGGGTTTCTTGGACCGCGTCCCAATCGTCGGCCGCGATGACGACGGCCCCCGGCCTGCCGTTGGTCGGGGTGATCCGCACAGGTTCGCGGGCGGAATTGACGTCGCGGATGATCCCGAACAGGTTCGCCCGCGCGGCTGAAGGCGTGTAGCTAGTGGTCATGGTTAGGTCCCTCCCATCGGGCCGGGCGTACGGCATCCACGTACACCATATCACTGATTCGTCGGTTCCGCGGGCTTATCCATGTGACTGCCAAGAATGCTCGACTGTCCAACTACCGGGCGCTCGGGTATCCGGCGCCAGTGTCGGCGCCAACCCCGTCCCGGCGCCGGCCCGGGGCAAACAAATGGGGCGCCGCCGTCAGGCGACGCCCCACCAGGATCGGTTCAGGGTCTCAGCGGACGCCCGCCAATTCGTCCTTGAACAAGGCTTCTGGGCTGTCCGGGACCCAGTGCGACTCTTGGGCCGACATCCGGTCCGAGACCTCGCGCAAGGTTGCCCACAACGGGGTGCCGAGCGCGTCGCAGATCGACGCCAGCAACTCGGAGCTGGCCTCCTTCTGGCCCCGCTCGACCTCGCTCAGGTAGCCGAGCGAAACCTTGGCGGCCGCCGAAACATCGCGCAGGGTCCGGCGCTGGCGCAATCGCCTGGACCGCAGCACACTGCCCAGTTCGCTTCGCAACAGAACCACGGTTTTCGCGCCCCCTTTCTCGACGTTACTCGTCGCGGACGAGTTGTCATTACCAGTTAAACGGTACCGCTTCAGGCCCGGCACATGATTCACGGGCCTGACCGGTGTCATTCGGTGAGTGTTCATCAGCTATGTCAACGCCCTCCGCCGATCCTATATTCCCGTTGTTTGTCGGATGGTGGCCTCGGCCAGTTCCAACGCCCGCGTCACCACTTGGGTCCGCACTTGCGCGCGGCCGCCCTCCAGGCGCAGCGCCCGCACCGCTGGCTCGTCCTTGGCCCACGAGCAGGCCACGAAGGCCGTGCCGGGCGGGGAGCCATCGGCGGGGCCGGGCCCGGCCACGCCGGTGGTGGAGATTCCGACGTCGGCGCCCAGCAGATGGCGCACCCCGATCGCCATCTGGGCGGCGGCGGTGCCGTTGATGGCGCCGCGCTCCTCCAAGAGTTCGGCGTCCACGCCCAGGACGTCGCGTTTGATCTCGTTGGCATAGGCGACCACCGCGCCGCGCAGCACGTCCGAGGCGCCGGGCACGTCCACGATCACGGCGCTGACCAGCCCACCGGTCAGCGATTCAGCGGTGGCGACGGTCAGGTTGTGCTCGCGCAGCAGGTTGACCAGGGCGATGGCGCGCGTCTCGTTGTCCAGCCCCCCAATGTTCCGGAACGGCGACATTTCTACTCCTTCTCTTGGCCGCCGATCGGCCGCGACGGCTCACCCCAGCCTATCCGGCGTTTCAGTTCCGCCAGTTGCACTTCGGCCGCGGCTTGGGCGGAGCTCAGCGCGGTGGCGCCCTTGTCCGCCGATGCCGTCGGCCCGGTTGGCCGGGCGCCGCTCGGCTCCGGCGCCGGGCCAGCCACCGATCGGCTTGGACCCGCCGCCCGGGTCGAAGCCGTCGGCGCGGATCGTGTTCCCGGGGCGGGGGCGGTCGCTGGCGGGCCGCCCGCGCCAACGCCCGCGGCGGGCGATCCGGAGTCGCCGACGGCCATGCGAACGGTGCGCAGTTGCTCCCAGCCCGGGGCTTGGACGCTGCGGGCAGGGATCGGAGGGTGCGTCCTGGGAGCGGGTCGGGTCGGCCTGGCCGCGGCCTCCGGCCAGCCCTCGACCGGCCGATCCGGTTTAACGGCCTCCTCCGGCGGCATGGCGGGTTTGGTTCCACCGGCCGCGCTCGGGGCCGACGCTGATCTGCCCGCCGAGCCTGCAGCGCGCGCTGGGTCAGTTAGGCGCGCCGGGCCAACCGGGCGCGTCGGCCCGACGCGCGGCGCTGACCCGAACCGGGCCGGCGCGTCGACCGGGCGCGCTCCCCCGTCCGGGACCCCAAAAGATTCCCGACGCGGCGGCTCCACCGGCGCCGACGCCTCGGCCGGGCGCGCCGCCTCAGGCCGACCCGTCGGCCCCGCCGGGCCCGCTGGCTCGGCCCGGCGCGCGGCGGCGGGCGGACGCGACGGCTCTGCCGGGCGCGCGCTCGACCCGGCGGCGACCGATTCCAGATCGCCGGGACCACCGGCTGGCCGCCGGGCCGCGCCGCCAATCGGGGCCGCCAGCGGTGATGACGCTGGCGCGGCGGCGGTTGAGGACCCCGTGCCGGGCACGGGCCTGAACTTGATCCGGGGCCGCTTGGCCGCCCGCGCCTGGTCCGGCCCGGCCCCCGCCGCAGTCCGGGCGGACGCCGCCGCGCCGACCGCCGCCGACCCGGCAACGGCGCCGGCCGAAGCTGGGGCCGCCGCGGCGCTGGGACTGGGGGCGGCGGCATCGGGCGCAGCCTGGGCGGCCGAACCCGGCGGCGCGGCCGACCGCCTGGCTTGGTGGACGATGCTCCAGGCTGAGACCGCGTAATCGACGCCGGTGGCGACCGTCGCCGCCACCGCCAGGATCATCAGCACGGCCACCAGGTTGGCCAGCCAGCCCCCGGCGACGGCGTTGACCCACTCGCCCGGCAGCAGATAGCCGGTGATGGCGCTGATCTGGGTGGCGGTCTTGACCTTGCCGGCCCAGGAAGCGGCCATGACCTGGTGTTTCTTGACGGCCAGCCGAATGGCGGTGACGACCAGTTCGCGCCCCAGGATGATCCCGGTGACCCACCACGACAGCAGGCCGTAGGCGGACAGGCAGATCACGGCAGCCCCGACCAGGGCCTTGTCGGCGATCGGGTCGGCCAATTTGCCGAAGTCGGTGATCAGGCCGCGCTTGCGGGCCAGATGGCCGTCGAATTGGTCCGTCAACGCGGCGACCAGGAAGACGGCCGCCGCGCCGGCGCGCCAGCCGGGCGAACGGGCCGAATCGTGCACGAATAGGACCACGAACACGGGCACCAAGACCACGCGGAGCAGTGTCAGAGCGTTGGCGATATTGGCCACGGGGGGTGTCTCAACCGCCTGGTCGGACTTGCTCGGCACATGCCTACTCTAGTCCGATTCATAAACCTCCCCGGTGTCGTCGCTGGCCGGGCCGGACAAGGTGACGGGGTTGCCGGTGACCGGATCGCCGGTCGGCGGGTCCTGTCCACAGAGCAGCGCCAGGGTGGCGGCCAGCGCTTCTGGGGGCACCAGCACCTGGCGGGCCTTGGCGCCCTCGGACGGCCCCACCACGCCGCGGCTTTCGAGCAAGTCCATCAGCCGCCCGGCCTTGGCGAAGCCGACCCGCAGTTTGCGCTGGAGCATCGAGGTCGAGCCGAACTGGGTGGTGACGACTTGTTCGGCGGCTTGCAGCAGCAGGTCGAGGTCGTCTCCGATGTCGTCCTCGACCACCCGCCGCCGGGACGCCTGGGCAATGACGTCGGGCCGATACTCGGCCTCGGCCTGGGCTTTGACGAAGTCGACAACGGCGTGGATCTCCGACTCCCCGACCCAAGCGCCCTGCAGGCGCATCGGCCGCGACGAGCCGTAGGGCAAGAACAGCGCGTCCCCCTGGCCGATCAGGCGCTCGGCGCCCGGCTGGTCCAAGACCACCCGCGAGTCGATCTGCGAAGTGGTGGCGAACGCCATGCGGGACGGGATGTTGGCCTTGATCACCCCCGTCACCACGTCGACTGACGGCCGCTGCGTGGCGATCACCAGATGGATCCCGGCCGCCCTGGCCAACTGCGTGATCCGCTGGACCGAGCCCTCGACATCGCGCGGCGCGACCATCATCAGGTCGGCCAACTCGTCGACCACCACCAGCAGGTAGGGATAGGGCCGCAGCGGCTGCTTGGCGTCCGGCGGGGCCTTGATCGAGCCGTTCTTGACAGCTTTGTTGAGATCATCGATGTGCTTGAACCCGTAGCGCTCCAGATCGTCGTAACGCGCGTCCATCTCCCGGACCACCCAGTCAAGCGCCTCGGCGGCCTTCTTCGGGTCGGTGATGATCGGAGTGATCAGGTGCGGGATCCCGGCGTAGATCGTCAGTTCGACCCGCTTGGGGTCGATCAGCACCATTCGGACTTGGTCCGGCGCGGCCCGCATCAGCAGCGACACGACCATCGAGTTGACGAACGAGGACTTGCCGGAACCGGTCGCCCCGGCCACCAGCAGGTGCGGCATCTTGGTCAGGTTCGCCACCACGTAGCCGCCGCTGACGTCCTTGCCCAGGGCCACGACCATCGGATGGGTGTTGCGCCGCGCCACCGGGCTGGCCAGGACGTCTCCCAGCGGCACAGTCTCGCGGTTCTTGTTCGGAATCTCGATGCCGATGGCCGACTTGCCGGGGATCACCGCCAGGATCCGGATTTCCGGGCTGGCCACGGCGTAGGCGATGTTGCGCTGCAATTGGATGATCCGCTCGACCTTGACCCCCGGGCCGAGTTCGACCTCGTACTGGGTGACGGTCGGCCCGCAAGTGAAGCCGGTGACGGCGGCGTCGACCGAGAACTGCTCGAAGACGCCGGTCAAGGATTCGACGACGGCCGCCGTCCCCTCGCCGCGGTCGCTCCTGGGAACCTCTTTGACCAGCAGATCCGGGCTCGGCAGTTGGTAAAGCAGGTCGCCGGTCAACTCGCCTTGGGCGCCTCCGGGCGGCATTTTGGCGGGGAGTTGCGGACCCGGCCCGGCGCCGCTCGGAACGCCTGTTTGCCCGATGCCGTCCGCCGCCCCCGGCCGAGCGCCCGGTCCCGCTTCGGCCGGCTCGCGCGCCTGGCCCGCCAGGTCGGCGGTGTCGGCGCCCGCGGCTGCGGCCGGTCCGTCGGCACTGGACCCCAGGTCGGGGGCGACGTCGAAGCGTCCGCCCCTTCCGGCGCGCCGCCGACCGGGCCTGGCGGTCCCCTCGGAGCCGTCCTGCGGGCGGCGGTAGGCCTCGTCGTGGGCGTAGCCGCCGGGCGGGAGGCGGCCGCCCGCCGGGCCGTCCCGGTCGGGGTCGCGGCCACGGCCGCCCCGGCCCAACCCGAGGGCGGCCCAACCTTCGCGCAAGCGCTGCGGGATGCGGGCGACCGGGGTCTTGGTCAGCACCAACAGCCCGAAGAAAGCCACGATCAAGAAGATGACGAAGGCGATCACCGGGTTCACCAGGGCCGCCAGCGGCGTCCCGATCAGCCCGACCGCGCCGCCGGCCGCCCGAATCTGGTCCCACTGCCCGCGCGGGCTGGGCAGATCCCGGCCGATGTGGATCATGGCCGCGACGGCGATTATCAAGGTGGTGAAGCCGATCGAGATGCGGCCGTTGTCCTCGGCCTTCTCCGGATGGCGCATCAATCTGACGGCCAGGAACACCAGCACCACCGGCAGCGCCTTGCCGAGCACGCCGAAACTGCCCGCCACCACCCAATCGATCGCCCCCCCGGCGGCGCCGCTGAGGCCGAACCAGCTCTGCGCCGCCACCACCAGGGCGAGGCAGATCAAAGCCAGCGCCGCGCCGTCCCGGCGGTGCTCCGGGGCCAGGCCGCGGGCGTCCCGCCCAAACCGGCGCGCCCCGGCGCCGACCCCGTGGGCCAGCCCCAACCAGACGCCCCTGGCGGCCCGCGCCGCGACATTGCCCCCGGCGCGGCCCTCGCCGACGGCATCGTCCCCGGCCCGGCCCCCGGCCCGGCCCCCCGCCGGGCCCCCCGCCGGGCCCCCCGCCGGGCCGACCGCCGGGCTCACGCGGGTGCGCGCGGTGTTGGGCGCGGCCGACTCGGCCGACTGCCGCCTGGGCGCGGCCGGCCGGCCCTTCGGACTTGACTTCTTGCGCGTGGCCTTCTCCCATCCCCCACTGTCAACTGTCTTCCAGGCTAACCGCCCTCACTGACACTGAAAGGCGTGACACACCGCGCGGGCGCGTAGGATGAGCACTTCGGCCGATTCCCCGTTCTGGGGGCCGGTTGAACTCCTGCGCCCGCCAGCACACCCACTTCGAGCCCGGCAGCTCGGAGATCACCACGTCCGCGTAATAGAACCCAACCCGGTTCTCCAACCGCTCGAACTGCCCCATGTCCATGTCGGCCGGCCCGAGGGCGCCTGGCACCGCGGTCATATTCCCAATCGCCTGCCAGTCGGCGCCGTCATCCCAACGCGGCCCGCCCGCGATCGGCACTTCAAGCCACTTGTCCAACAACCCCAAGGACGCCGACGTGCCGTCCAACACCGGCCCGCCCGTCTCAGCCACCAACCGGCGCAACTCCTCCTACGCCCGCTCCCGCTGAGCCATGAACCTGTCGAGCACCGCCCCCCCCCTACTCGTAAAAGGAGGGCGCCGCGCCGTTGCCGACTGCCGCACCCTCCGGGAACCCCTCTTACGTGGGATTGTTGACGCCAAGGCTACCATGGGTGTCGTGCCCGTCGCACCTGGTCCCGTCGCCGTCCCGGGCGTCATGGCCTCCATCGCCACCGAGCGTTTGCGTCGTTTCCGCGCTACGGCGCCCGGCGGCAACAACGCCACAGCGATGGCGCTGTACACACTCGACGCCGACCTGGCGGCAGAGTTCTACTCGCTGTTCCGGGCCGGAGAGGTGCTCTTGCGGGAGACGATCCACCGAGCCATGAGTCGAGCCTTCGCGACCCCGAACTGGCCGGGCCACCCCGTTTGTCAGGGCAGCAGTTGATAGGCGGGTCCTCGACGGGCTAGACCAGGCCCGCCTGGTGGTGCGGCGCCGTTCGGGGACGGCCGCGCCGGGCAGCGTGGTGGCGCAGGTGATGCTCGGCACCTGGCTGCAACTGCTGGCGCGCGGCGCGGGGGGCAGCAGGAACGCCGCATTTGGGACCCTGCGCTGTCGGCCTTCTTCCAGGCGGACGCGCCAGACCGGCCGCACACGCGCGGCGAGGTGTACGCGCTGACCCAGCGCCTCGTCGGCGCGAGGAACAGGGTCTTCCACTGCGAACCAGTCGTGTTCGGGTTCCCGCTGCCGGGCCAGCTCACGGCCACGGGAAAGCAGCGCCGCGTCACGCCCAGGCAAGCTCTCAGCGATTTTCGGCTGCTGATCACCATGATGAGCCCGGATGTGGCCGCCTGGCTCGCCACATGGGACCGGATCGACTCGTTGTTGGCCGACCCGCTGGTGGGCCTAGCGCTTGATTACATGGCTTCCCGTAGCCGTATAGACCTTGAGGGGGAACGCTGAACCTGTCCAAGGCGGGGGCGGTGCGCTGACGGGCGCGCCGTGCCTGCTGGACCTCCCTCCCGTCCCCGCACACCGCGCGCTGGGCGCGGACTTTGCTAACCCTGGGACGTTGGTCCGGCGCCGGGCGTTTGGGGCCGTTTTGGCGGGCGCGGCCGAGGCGGGTGATAATGCGGTGGCAAGTCAACGCCCGCCGCGAGCCGTTAAGGATGCCCAGTGACCCTTGTCGAACACCGCCACAGTCGTTCACAACGCCTGGACCAGTTGCGATTCAACCGGCTCCACGGACGCCTGCTGTGGGGGTCCGGCCTGGGTTGGGCGATGGACGCGATGGATGTCGGGCTGATTTCATTTGTGCTGGTGGCGCTGCCTGAAAGCTGGCATGTGACGGCGGCGGACAAGTCTTGGATCGCTTCGGCCGGCTTCGCCGGCATGGCCATCGGGGCCTCCCTGGGCGGGCTGGTGGCGGACCGGCTGGGGCGGCGCCAGGTCTTCGCCCTGACCCTGCTGATCTACGGGTTGGCCACCGGCGCCAGCGCCCTGGCCTGGGGGGTCGGCACGCTGATCACCCTGCGCTTCGTTGTCGGCCTGGGCCTGGGGGCCGAGCTCCCAGTCGCCTCGACCCTGGTCAGCGAGTTCTCGCCGCCCCGCATCCGAGGCCGAGTGATCGTCTGGCTGGAGGCCTTCTGGGCGGTCGGCTGGACCGCCGCCGCCCTGATCGGGAACTACGTCGCCTCCCCGACCGGGGCCTTTGGGGCGGCCGGTTGGCGGTGGGCGCTGGCGATCGGGGCCGCGCCCGCCCTGTACGCCGTCTTCGTGCGGCGGTCCCTGCCCGAATCGATCCGCTTCCTGGAGTCCAAAGGGCGTTTCGACGATGCCGAGCGGGCGGTTTCCGCTTTCGAGGCGGCGGCCCGGCGGCGGCCCGGCCCGCGCCTGGCGGAAGGCGGCGGATCGCCCGGCCCGGCGGCATTGGGCGACGCGACGGGCCGCCTGGCGGCATCGGGCGGCCGAGCCGACCGCCGGTCGACACCGGGCGCCGAAACCGGAGGCCTGGCGGCACCGGGCGCCAACACGGCATCGGGCGGCGAAACGGGCGGACCGGCGGCGGGGGCGGAGCTCGAGCCGGTGCGCGCCAAACCGTCCGCCCTTTTCCGGATCGGCATGCGGCGGCGAACCGCCGCCATCTGGGCGGTCTGGTTCTGCGTCAACTTCTCCTACTACGGCGCCTTCACCTGGCTACCGTCGCTGCTGGCCGAAGACGTGGGCGTCACCCGGTCGCTCCAATACACGCTGATCATCACCTTGGCCCAGCTGCCCGGCTACGCCTGCGCGGCCTGGCTGATCGAATTGTGGGGCCGGCGGGTGACGCTGACCGTCTTCCTGATCGGGTCGGCGATGGCGGCCGGGCTGTTCTCGCAGGCGGGGGTGGCCTGGACGATAATCGCGGCGGGCATGGCGCTGAGCTTCTTCAACTTGGGCGCCTGGGGGGCGCTCTACGCCATCACGCCCGAGATTTATCCCACGCCGCTGCGCGGCACCGGGGCCGGCTGGGCCGCCGGGTTCGGGCGGCTGGCCTCGATCGTGACCACCCTGGCCACCCTGCCTCTGTACAACGCCATCGGGACGGCCTGGGTGTTCGTCATCTTCACCGCCTTCTTCGTGATCGCGGCCCTGGCCGCCTGGGCGCTGCCGGAGATGCGCGGCCGGGTCCTGGCGGACGCCTGACCGGCGGCCGGGGGTTGGCGCGGGCGCGAGCGTGGCGGAGGCCGGGCTGCCGGCCGAAACGCCTGGCCGCGCCACCGCGTTGTCGGGTCAGCGCCCAGACAGTCCGGCGGTCAGCAAACGCTGGAGTTGGTCGACCTCGTGCTCGGACAGCGGGCCGGGCGCGGACAGGAGTTTGATCAGCCTGCCGGGCCAAATCACCCGGACGCCCTGGGTTTGAATCGCGCCGCCGAATAGCGGCCAGTCCGCCTCCACAAAGCACAACACCGCCTGGATCGGCGCGTCGAGCCCGGCCTGGCTCAGTATTGATTTGACCGGTTCGATCTGCCGCAGCACTCCGGCCACCAGTCCGGTGCAATCCCGCCGGCCGACCAGCAGCTTCTCCTTGCGGGCGGTGAACAGGCCGCCGGAGACGTCTAGCTGCGGGCGCCCTTGGTACTTCTTGGCGTCGATCACCCAGATGCCGCTGGGCGCGACCGCGATGTGATCGATATTCGCCCGCGATCCGGGCACGCGCCGGTCGTGAAGGACTCGGAGCAGTGGTCCCGCCGCCTGGTTCAGGCGCTGGCCGAGGGCCTCCTCGCCGTTGGCGCCGACGTCCCAGGCCTTGGTGGATTGCGGGTCATCGGACACCGCCAACAGGAAGCCGCCGATTCTCGGATGCTGCGAGCGCACCCGATCCTCCCGGCGCTGCTTGCGCCGTTCGAACTCGCGCCGGGCGGAGTCCCCGGCAACGCCTTCGACGTAGCTCGGAGGCGGGGCGGGCGGCAGATCCGCGGGCGAGG